>NZ_JAMBDU010000002.1:0-206209 GCF_025143875.1 Microbacterium meiriae
GCTGGTCGTCGTGATCTTCATCGGCGTGAGCTGGATCGTCGACGGCGTCGTGGCGTCGGACGACTATTCCGCGGCGAAGGCGCTCACGTCGCCGACGAGGCGGGTGTTGTCCGCGGGAACGGGGTCGATGACCGCCTTGGCGACCTCGGCGGCGAACTCGGACACGTTGTAGAGACGGCCGGCGGATTCGCGGCGCTCGGCGATCGCCCCGGGGTTCGCGCGCTCGAGCAGCGTCGCGGTGATCGTGCCCTCGATCATGTCGCCGGAGACGACCGTGAAGCCGATCCCCTTCTCTGCGAGGCCGGGGATCAGTTCCCGCAGCGCGTCCTCGCCGGCCCGCTTGGACAGAGCGACGGGCTCGTACTCCGGCATCGTCGGCGTCGTGCGGATGAAGTGCGCCTGGTGGCTGGTGACGAACACGACGCGTGCGCCGTCCGACAGCAACGGGGTCGCGGCGTTGAGGACGTTGAGTTGCGCGTCCCGGTTGAGCGTCAGGGCGTAGTCCTCGGCCATCCCCGACTCCATGCCACCCGAGGCGTTGAGGACGAGGACGTCGAGACGCCCGTACTCGGCGCGGACGGCGTCGAACATCTCGGCGATCGACGCCGGGTCGGTGAGGTCCGCGCCGACGACGAGCGCCCGGCGGCCCAGCTCGCGCAGCTGCGCTGCGAGCTTCTCCGCGCGCGGCGCCTTGTTCCGGTAGTTGATGACGACGTCGGCGCCGGCCTCGGCGAGGTACCGCACGGTGTCGGCGCCGATCCCCCGCGATGAGCCGGTGACGAGGGCCACCTTGCCGTCGAGGGATCCTGCGGGAAGAACGTCGGTCACGGGTGACTCCTCATGGTGCGTGGAACGCCGTGAGCGCACGGCCCTCACAGATTACCAAGGGGGCGCGGTGGCGGCCGGTCGGGCGTCGCCACGCGTGGTACGTTGACGGCAAAGGAGGCCGCATGGACAACTTCTCGACGTTCGTCACGTTCATCGACCACTGGGCATGGATCGGGTGGCTCGTCCTCATCGCCGTCTTCCTCGTCATCGAGATGCTCTCCCTCGACTTCACCTTCCTGATGCTGAGCTTCGGCAGCGTGATCGGTCTCGTCACCGACTTCGTCGGGCTCCCGGTCTGGATCCAGATCTTGATCGCCGCCTTGGCGTCCGCCCTCTTCATCCTCTTCCTGCGGCCGCCCCTCTTGCGCCGACTGCACCGCGGTGCCGACCCCACCCGCTCGAACGTCGAGGCGCTCGTCGACCTCCGCGGCATCGCGCTCAGCGAGATCACGCAGATCTCCGGCCAGGCGAAGCTCGCGAACGGCGACACCTGGACCGCCCGAACCACCACCCCGATGGCGATCCCCGCGGGGGCGCCTGTCGCCGTCAGCGCGATCAACGGCGCGACCGCCATCGTCCGACCCCTCAACGACTAGGAGCACGCGTGGACGACGCATCGATCATCCCGACCGTGATCATCTGGATCCTGGTGATCGCGGTCATCATCTTCGTGATCGTCACGATCGCGCGGGCGATCCGCATCATCCCGCAGGCGACCGCCGGCGTGGTGGAACGACTCGGCCGGTATCACAAGACCCTCTCCCCCGGCCTCAACATCCTCGTGCCCTTCATCGACCGTCTGCGGCCGCTGATCGACATGCGCGAGCAGGTGGTCTCCTTCCCGCCGCAGCCCGTGATCACCGAGGACAACCTCGTCGTCTCCATCGACACGGTCGTCTACTTCCAGGTGACCGACGCCCGTGCCGCCACCTATGAGATCGCGAACTACCTCGGCGCCGTGGAGCAGCTCACCACCACGACGCTCCGCAACGTCGTCGGCGGTCTGAACCTCGAAGAGGCGCTCACGAGCCGCGACAACATCAACGGCCAGCTCCGCGTGGTCCTCGACGAGGCGACCGGCAAGTGGGGCATCCGCGTGGGCCGTGTCGAGCTCAAGGCGATCGACCCGCCCGTCTCGATCCAGGACTCGATGGAGAAGCAGATGCGCGCGGAGCGGGACCGCCGTGCGGCGATCCTGACCGCCGAGGGGACGAAGCAGTCCGCGATCCTCGAGGCGGAGGGCCTTCGTCAGGCGGAGATCCTCCGGGCCGAGGGCGACAAGCAGGCAGCGGTCCTTCGCGCCCAGGGTGAGGCGGAGGCGATCCAGAGCGTCTTCACCGCGATCCACCAGGGCGCTCCGGACGACAAGCTCCTCGCCTACCAATACCTGCAGATGCTCCCGAAGATCAGCGAGAGCCCGTCCAGCAAGCTGTGGATCATCCCGAGCGAGCTGACCGAGGCGCTCAAGGGCATCGGCACCGCCTTCACCCCGAAGACCGGGCCGGGTTCGACCACTCCCCCCGCTGGCGCGTGACCCACCCGTACTTCGTCAAGGCCGAGCAGCCCCGGATCCTGGCCCATCGCGGTCTCGTGACCGCCGAAGGGCGGGAGTCCGGGGTCTGGGAGAACACGGCGGCCGCCTTCGCCGCTGCTCATGCCGCCGGGGCCGAGTACATCGAGACGGACTGCCAGGTCACCGCAGACGGCGACGTCGTGCTCTTCCACGATCACGACCTCCGGCGTCTGGTGGACGATCCGCGCGCTGTCCACGAGGTCCGGACAAGGGAGCTGAGCGCGCTCTTCGCGGAGCACGGCGGTCTGCTCACCGTGGCCGAGGCGCTCTCCGCGTTTCCGGAGACGCGCTTCAACATCGACGTGAAGACGCCGACCGCTGCGGCTCCCCTGGGGCCCGTCCTGGCCGCGCACACGCACCGTGTCCTGGTCACCAGCTTCTCGGACGCCAACCGGCGCGCGACGGTGGAGGCCGTGCGACAGACCGGCACCGGGCTCCGGCCCGCCACCTCGGGCGGGAGCCGGACGATCGCGGCGCTCCGGACGCTGTCCGCGATGCGCCTCTCCCCCGGCCGGCTGCTGCGGGAGATCGATGCCGTGCAGATCCCGGAGCGCCACGGGGCGCTCACAGTGCTGACGCCGGCCCTCCTCCGCGCCGCCCACCGCCTCGGTACCGAGGTCCACGTGTGGACGGTGAACGAGGCGGAGGACATGCGCCGCCTCGTCGACGCCGGTGTGGACGGCGTCGTGACCGACCGCGCCGACCTCGCCGTCGCCACGCTGCGGACGGTCTGAGCGCCCTTTATCCTCCGGCGCTGGGATTCCGCTGTGAATACCGGGCAGAACGCCCCCACGTGGATGAAGCGCACAGGCTCGAACGTTATACCTGACAGCGACGAGAGGACCACACAATGGCAGATCGCAGCCTGCGCGGCATCCGACTCGGCGCCCAGAGCCTACAGAGCGAAGAGGGCGTCGTTTTCATGGAGCGCCGTGAGACCACCTACACCTGTGACACCTGCGGACACGACACCACGCTCATGTTCGCAGCCGATGCCGAACCGCCTCAGACCTGGGAGTGCCGTTCCTGCGGAGCGGAAGCCCGCCTGAAGGTCGACGGCGAGGCCGTCACCCTCGAGGTCACCGACGAGAAGGCCGCCCGCACCCACTGGGACATGCTCATGGAGCGTCGTACCCGTGCGGAGCTGGAGGAGCTTCTCGAAGAGCGCCTCGCCTACATCCGAGCCCGGCGCGGTGCCGGCGAGGACCCCACCCGAGAGAAGATCGGCGCCTAGCGCCGACGGGCGCGCCACCACCCGAGACCGAGCGCACCCAGACCGCCCCAGAGCAGCACCTGCTGCAGCCAGGGGCCCAGGACGATTCCCGCCGTGAGGCCGGAGCGGAGTTCGACATCTTCGAGCATCGCTCCGGCCTCATCCGCGTCCAGGCTGGTGACCGTGCGACCGTCCGGGAGGATGACCTGGCTCGTGCCGACCGTGGAGATGTTGACGACGCTCCGGCCCGTCTCGATGGCGCGCATCCGAGCGAAGGCGAGCTGCTGCAGGTTCTCGTCCGTGCCGCGGAAGTCGGCGTTGTTCGTCTGGAAGACCAGTACTTCGGCGCCGCCGTACAGGCCCTCGGTGATGACGTCGTCGTAGATCACGTCGAAGCAGATCGCGAGACCGACGCGGACGTCGTCGACCTCGACGATCGGCGGGTTGGTCCCCGGGGTGTACTCGCGCTGGATCAGCCCGATGAGGTCGGGGACGAGGGCGTTGAAGAAGGCCCGATCCGGCACATACTCGCCGAAGGGCACGGGGTGGCGCTTGTCGTGCTTCTGAGGCGCCGTGGCGTCCGGCAGCCACAGCATCGACGTGTTGTAGTAGAGGTTGCCCCGACCGGTGGCGGCATTGGCGAGCAGCGGCGCATCGATGCGGTTCGCCACGAGGGTCATCCGCCGCGCGATCGCGGAGTTCGCGAACGGATCCGTGTCCAGCCCGCCCTCCGGCCAGACGAGAAGATCGACGTCCTCGCCGTAGAGGGGCTCGGTCGCCTCCGTCTGCGCCTGGACGACGGCGAAGGGTTCGCGCTGGTCGAAGTAGCCGGTCGGCCCGTTCCCCTGCACCGCGGCGATGCGCATCGATCCGGACGGCGTGGTCGGGAAGAGCGGGGTGAGGAAGAGGATCAGGACCAGTGCGACCGGCGCGAGGAGGGTGACCGGCCGCCGCCACAGCCCCGTGCGGACGATCTCGATCACCATGGCGACGAGGAAGACCATGAGGAAGCTCAGTCCGCTGACGCCCACCCAGGAAGAGAGCGCCGCGAGCGGGCTCTCCGCCTGGCTCATCCCGAGACGAGCCCAGGGGAAGCCGCCGTATGGCCACCAGCCGAGGAACAGCTCCCTCCCTACCCACAGCGCCGCAACGACCGCCGGGAGGGTCAGCAGGCGACCCGCGGTGCCCGGCCAGGCCCGGGGCAGCCACCGGTAGGCAAGGGTCAGCGGGATCAGCGCCACGGCCGTGAGCGCGCCCTCGACCACGCTCAGGGCAGCCCAGGGCAGCGGCCCCAGATATCGAGACGTCCAGGACACGAGCAGGGCGAAGAACACGATGCCGTAGACCAGTCCCACGAGCAGTGCGCCACCGGCCCGTCGACCGATCAGCGCGAGCAGCAGCAGCCCCGTGGCGGGGAAAGCCAGGATCCAGATCGCCGCTTCGGGAAACGCGAGGTCCATGAGCAGCGCAGCCAGGGCGGCGACGGGTACGGCGGCCCACAGGGGCAGGAGGGCGCGTCGGCGAACGGGAGCTTCGATCATGCGGGCGGATCTCACATCGAGGAGTAGGCGACGATGCCACGGCGCACACCGTCGAGGGCTGCCCGGGCGGTGCGTGCGAGTGCGGCGTCCTCCGCGACGATGGACAGCTGATCGAGGAGGTCGATGGTCTGCTTCGCCCATCGCACGAAATCACCGGCCGCCATGTCCGCGTCGATGAGCACGCGATCGAGCATGCCGCCCCGCGCCCACGCGTGCATCGCTCCCGCGAGTCCCGCGGCCAGCGGCTCGCTTCCCGGCAGCTGGTGGTCCTGCTCCAGGTCGTCGAGCTCGGCCCACAACGCGGTCGTCTTCTCGTATGCCGCTCGGAAGGCACCCCGCGGGAGGCCCCGCTCCCCCGCGTTGGCTTCGTCCCGACGCGGCTCGTACACGAGGGAGCACGCCATCGCCGCGAGTGACGGGGCGTCCAGTCCCTTCCAGAGCCCCTGACGCAGCGACTCGGCCACGAGTAGATCGCGCTCACCGTAGATCCGCCGCATCGTGCGGCCGGCGTCGGTCAGGTGCATCCCGTCCTCGTCGCGACGCACATAGTCCAGCGTCTCCAGCACCTCGACGACACGGTCGAAGACGCGAGCCACCGTTCCCGTCCTGGTCTCGATCTGACGCCGCGTACGGTCTGTCTGTCGCTTGAGCTTCCAGTAGCGCTCGGCCCAGCGAGCGTGCTTCTCGCGGTCGGGGCACCGATGGCACGGGTGGCGCTGCATCCGCGTGCGGAGCGTCTGGATGCGCTTCATCCGCTTGTCCCGGGCGGCACGGGGAGCCTGGGTGTCCTGTCGATTCTTCTTCTCGAGATCGCTCAGCTCGCGGCGGATGGCGGCGTACTCCGGGAAGTCGCCGTGCTCGCACGCCATCGCCGACTGGTAGCCGGCCAGCGACTCCTCGGCCTCCCGCACCTGTCGGGCCAGGCCGACCACGGCGCGGTCGGCCTGGAACTGGGCGAACGACGACTCCAGGATCTGCCGCGCCCTGGCCTGCCCGAACAGATCGATCAGGTTGACGGCCATGTTGTACGTCGGCCGGAAGCTGGAGTTGAGCGGGTAGGTCCGCCGCGATGCGAGGGCGGCGACGGCCTGCGGGTCCATGCCCTCGGTCCACTGCACGACCGCGTGCCCCTCGACATCGATGCCGCGGCGCCCGGCGCGGCCCGTGAGCTGCGTGTATTCGCCGGATGTGATCGCGACGCGCGCCTCTCCGTTGAACTTCTCCATCTTCTCCAGCACGACCGTGCGCGCCGGCATGTTGATGCCGAGGGCCAGCGTCTCGGTCGCGAAGACGACTTTGAGCAGTTTGCGCCGGAACAGCTCTTCGACGACCTCCTTGAAGGCAGGGAGGAGGCCGGCATGGTGGGCGGCCACGCCCCGTTCGAGGTTGTCCAGCCACTCCCAGTAGCCGAGCACCCCGAGATCCTCGTCCTGCAACGTGCGGGTGCGTTCCTCGACGAGGGCCCGGATCTCCGCGCGCTCCTCCGACGAGGTCAGGCGCAGGCCGGAGCGCCGCACCTGCTGCACCGCGGCATCGCAGCCCACGCGGCTGAAGATGAAGAAGATGGCGGGAAGGAGATTCGACCGTTCCAGCAGCTCGACCACGTCAGGGCGGTCCATGCGCTCGATCCGGTGCGCGTTCGCGGCGCGCACGGGGCGGCGGCCGCCCCGTGGCGGTCGGGCGGCCTGGCGCCCGGCGTGGCGATTGCTGCGATACGACTGCGCCTGGCGGTTGCTCTCGTAGGTGGAACCCGTGAACGAACGGATGCGCATGAGCTCCTGGTTCACCTGGGCCGTGGCGATGCCCGCCCGGTCGTCGAAGAGCGGCAGCAGGTCGTCGCGTACGAGCACGTGCTGCTCCAGCGGCACCGGACGGATCTCGGAGACGATGACCTCGGTGTCTCCGCGCACGGTGTCGAGCCAGTCGCCGAACTCCTCGGCGTTCGACACGGTCGCGCTCAGCGAGACCAGCCGCACGCGGGGCGGGAGGTGGATGATGACCTCTTCCCACACGGCACCACGGAAGCGGTCGGCCAGATAGTGGACCTCGTCCATCACGACGTAGCGCAGGTCGCGCAGCGCCGCGGAGTCGGCATAGATCATGTTCCGCAGCACCTCGGTCGTCATGACCACGATGCGGGCGTTGCCGTTGATGTTCGTGTCGCCCGTCAGCAGACCGACGTCGTCCGCGCCGTAGACGTCGACGAGTTCACGGAACTTCTGATTCGAGAGCGCCTTCATCGGCGTGGTGTAGAAGGCTTTGTCCGTCGCGGTCTGCATCGCCAGGTGGATGGCGAACTCCCCCACGATCGTCTTCCCGGCACCCGTGGGGGCTGCCACGAGAACGCTGCGTCCGTTCTCCAGCGCGTGGCATCCGGCGAGCTGGAACGGGTCGAGCTGGAAGCGCTGGCGCGAGGCGAATGCTGCGGTCTCCGGGTGCGCCGCGCTCTCCTGCGCCTGCGCGTATCGCTCGGACGGCGAACTCATGGGGCGTCCGGGATGAGTCCGGCGGCGGTGTCCTGCTTGCGCTTGCGCCGGTCGAAGAGGAGGGAGAGCCCTGCCGCTGCGAAGAAGAGGACGATGAGGATGCCGGCCAGCATCAGCATGCTCACGACGTCCGCCGCGGGCGTGGCCAGTGCGGCGAAGATCGTCGCGATGAGGATGGCCACCCGCCACCCCTTCAGGATCGCTCGGCCCGACATCACCCCTGCGAGGTTGAGCGCGACGAGGAAGACGGGGAGGACGAACGAGATGCCGATGACGATCATCAGCTTGAACACGAAGTCGTAGTACTCCTGTGCGGAGTAGAAGTTGGTGCCGCCCTCCGGGGTGAAGCTCCACATGAGCTCGATGACGTGCGGCATGATCTGCACCCCGAGATAGCACCCCGCGAAGAACAGGGGCACCGCGGCGACGACGAAGCCGACCGTGTAGCGGATCTCCTTGCGGGTGAGACCGGGCATGATGAAAGCCCAGATCTGCCACAGCCAGACGGGTGCGGAGAGGAACAGGCCGATCGTGAGGGCGATGCGCATGCGCATGTCGAACGCGGACGTCACTGTCCCGAAGTTCAAGGCGCTGAAGTCATCACCGCGCTGTTCCGAGATGATGCGGATCGGACCGGTGATGAAGTGGATCACCGGATCCGCGATGAGGAACGCCACCACCATGCCGACGACGAGAGCGATCGCCGCGTACATGAGGCGCTTCCGCAGTTCGACGAGATGGGCTCCCAGCGACATCCGCCGATCTCGCTCCGCCGTCGGCGTCACGGCCGGTTCGATGGCTGCCACGGCCGTCAGGCGCGAGGCGGGGTCTCAGGGTCGGTGCCCGAGTCCTTCACCGTCGTGGGCTCCGCGGGTGCCGACTCGGCACGACTCGCGTCCTCTTCCTTCATGGCCTTCATCTCCCCCTTGAAGACGCGGGCCGACTGGCCCATGCTCTTCGCGAGAGCCGGCAGCTTGGCAGCGCCGAAGAGAAGGAGGATAACGGCCAGCACGATGAGCAGGTGCCAGCCTTGCATTCCAGCGAACATATCGACAATCCCGTCGTAGGGGGGCTTTCCGCCCCAGTCTACAGATCAATCCTCGGCATCAGGCCGGTGGTAGAGCGCGAGTCCGGCGGCGGCCCACTCCCGTGTGGCAGCCCGTGCGATGCCCGGATCCGTGACCTCCATCGCGCCGCCGAAACGGGCCGCGAGCCGCTTGATGCTGCGAGGGTCCGCGAGGTGGAGGTGCGTCGTCACCATCCCATCACCCGTGCGGAGCGTCTCGGCGGGCACGAAACCGCTGAGCAGCGGAGCAAGGCGCTCCGGGACACGGACGGTGACCTCCCGCTCCTCCTCCAGCCCCGCGAACGCCTCCGGCACCCGGTCGCCGCCGTGCGTGCTGGGGATGTCGGTGAGGGTGGGTGCGCTGACGCGGTCGAGGTGGAACGTGCGCATCGCCTCGCGCATATGGCACCAGCCCTGCAGGTACCACTGTCCGTTCGTGATGAGGATCTGCACCGGATCCACGGTGCGCGTGGTGGGCTCGGCGTCAGGGGCCTGGTAGGTGAACGAGACGGCCACCCCGTTCTGCAGGCCGCGGGCGACGACCTCACGCACCTCGTCCACCGCGGTCGGGGCGACGACGACATCAGCCGGCGCATCGGCGGCTCCCCGCGAGAGCTTCGAGATGAGGCCGGCGACGAGACCGGAGTCGGATACGGCCGGCACGGCGGCGACCATCTGCAGGCCGGCGAGCAGGGCCGCGGCCTCACGCGCCGTGAAGCGCGGGACGCGACGCAGGGCCACGTCGTTCGTGATCTCGATGACGTCCTCGAGATCGAGGAGATCCCAGTTGATGTCGAACATCTCCTGCGGCTGCTGCCAGTAGCCCGCCTCGCCGGGAAGGCCGATGACGGTCAGCTTCTCGACCATCGCCCGCATCTCCCGCGGGGTCACGCCGAACTCCTCGGCGGCCTCGGCGAGGGAGACCTGCCCGTGCTCGAGCAGGTACGGGACGAGCGTGAGGTAGAGACGCACGCGCTCTGCGGCGAGGAGGGGCTTGGGTGCGGCGCTCATGCGGGCACCTCCGTATCCGTGTGGGCCTCGACCACGGCGCGCAGGCGGCTGATCACCGCGTCCCTGAGCGATGCCGGCTCCACGACTCGGACCTCGGGTCCATAAGAGGCGAGCTCATCGGCCAGGATGTGCAGATCGACGAAGGGCACGTGGATGCCCTGGGCGGCGGGGGTCGCCCGTCGGCCCAGGCGCAGTGCGGCTTCGGTTCCGGGTGTGACCTCCAGCAACGCCGAGTTCTCCGCGGCGACGCGCTCGAGACCGCTCAGCGCCCGCTCCCCCGCGCCCTCGCGCAGCGCGGGGTCGAACGTCGTGGCACTGACCACGACCTCGCCGACGATGCGGCTCAGCAGGAACGTCCGGTCCTCTTCGATGTCGACGTCGACGCCGTACACGTGCCAGCGCGCCTCGTAGTCCACCAGTGCGAGCGGGCGGATACGACGCCGACGAGGGGCGTCCTCTCCCGGCTTCAGATAGTCGAAGGTGACCACTCTGCGGCGTTCGATCGCGTCCTGGAGCGGGCCGAAGGCGGCATCGCGTGCGGTGATGCGCGGCGCGAAGCCGATGATCGGCTCGTCGCCGTCGATGCCGAGGGCGCGGATCTTCCGCACTCCGGACTGCGCGTCTCCCGAGACGGACTCCGCGCTCCAGACACTTCCCGCGAGGCGCAGGACAGCCAGCTCCGCAGGGGAGAACTCGATGTCTCCTGGCAGGTCGTATTCCGCCTGCGGGATGCGGTACCTGGCCTCGCGGAGGTCGTTCGGGTCCGCGGCGTCGCCGATCGTCTCGATCGGGACGCCGAGCGCACGGAGCTCGTCCTTGTCCCGTTCGAACATCTTCTCCAGGGCATCCGAGCGTGTCCCGGCATCCGCGCGCTGGCGATAGCCGGAGACGTTGTCGAGGATCTGCTGCTTGGTGAGCCCGATCTCCGTCGCCATCAGCGCCACGACGAGGTTCGTCAGGCGCTCTTCGGCAGGGATCCGGGCAGCCATCAGGGTGCGGAGACCGGGGACACGCCGAGGATGTCGACCACGACGGCCATCGCGGAGGAGGTCTCGGTCTTGGGGAGCACGACGAGGACCTGGGAGCCGACGGGCTGCCCGACGAGCGCGTCAGCCACCGGCGCCGCGATCTGTCGGATGCCGTCGGTGGCGGACTGTCCCCAGGTGCTCTGCAGGACGGACTTGTCGTCCCAGCTCACCGCGGTGAAGTGGACGAGCGGCGTCTGGTCCGCGGTCAGCTTCTCGCCGTCTCCACGGATCAGCGTCTGGACGACCTGCTCGTCCGGGGCGGCGCTGTCGGGGATGATGATGCCCGGGGTGCCGTCATCGGCGCGCACGACGGTCGGCATCCCCTTCGCGTCGTTGAACTGCAGGGTGCCCTCTGCCTTCGGGAGGAAGGCGTCGACGACGTCGATGACGAACACCGCGATGTCGTCCTGGCCCATGCCGAAGCCGCTGAGGTTCGCCTCGCCGAAGTCTTCCGGGGTCAGACCCGCCACGATGCGGGTGCCGCCGGTCGCGCACTCCATGGCGTCGGCGAGCCCGGGAGACTGTGTGGCCCAGGAGCCGATCGTCGACGCGCGGGTGCTCTCCTCGTCGTACGTCGTCTGGAAGATCTGCTCGCCGGTCGCACCGTTGTAGATGGAGATCTGGGCGATGAGCGGCTGGGCGTCGTCGACGAGCGCACGACCGTCCCCCGTCACGACGTCGGCGTAGGACGTCTCCGTCAGGCGGACGGGCGCGAAGATCTCGACCTCCGGCTCGGACCCGACGTCGCCGGTGACGGTGACGGCACTGTCGATGCCGTTGGCGTGCCCGTCGCGATCGCACGAGGCGTCAGCGGACGATGCGGTCACGCTGCACCCGGTCAGGGCGAGGGCGGCGAGGCTGAGAGAGGCCAGAACGGCGGACGTTTTACGCACGCGCTCCAGTCTATTCCGTCGTGTGCTCGGATTCGCGCGATGCCGCGGCCAACCGCGCGCCTTCGGCCGCCTTCCCGGCCTCCCTGGCACGTTTGCGGAGGTTCTTGTCCGTGATCTCGCGATCACCCACCGCGCCCGGCGTCCACAGTTCGACGTCCTCGTCGCCGTAGCTGCTCTTCGAGGCGCGACGCTTCACCGACGGAGCCACGGCGCCGGGAGCGAGCCGGCGAGCCGTGAGCAGGAAGCCGGTGTGCGCGACCATGCGGTGGTCCGGCCGGACGGCGAGCCCCTCCACGTGCCAGCCGCGCACCATCGTCTCGGATGCCTCCGGGTCGGTGAAGAGGCCGGTGCCCCGGATGAACTCGGCAACGCGGGAGAGCTGTGTGGCAGTGGCGATGTAGCAGAGCACGACACCGCCGGGGGTCAGCGCGTCCGCGACCGCCTCGATGCACTCCCACGGCGCGAGCATGTCGAGGACGACCCGGTCGACGGTGCCGGGCTCGACTTCCTCGGGCAGCGCGGCGACGAGGTCTCCGACGACGACCCGCCAGGAGTCGGGGCGCTCCCCGAAGAAGGTCTCGACGTTCGCCTGGGCGACCTCGGCGAAATCCTCGCGGCGTTCGAAGGAGAGCAGGCGTCCGGCAGAGCCGACGGCTCGCAGCAGCGACAGCGACAGGGCGCCCGAACCGACTCCGGCCTCGACCACGGTGGCGCCGGGGAAGATGTCGGCCTGCATGACGATCTGCGCCGCGTCCTTCGGGTAGACGATCGCGGCACCGCGGGGCATCGACATCGCGAAGTCCCGCAGCAGCGGCCGCAGCGCCAGGTACTCGTGCCCGGAGCTGTTCGCCACGACCGAGCCATCGGGGAGCCCGATGAGGTCTCGGTGCCGGAGGACCCCGTGGTGCGTGTGCAGCTCGCCGTCTTCGCGGAGCGTCACGGTGTGCAGGCGACCCTTCGGGCCGGTGAGCTGCACGCGGTCGCCCTCACGGAAGGGGCCGCTGGGGCGCGGGGCGGATGTGGTCGTCATCGGGTGGCCTCCGTGATCGCGGCGCGGGAGCCGAAGAGCTCCACGAGGTCGGCGGCACCACGGCCGTCGAGGGTCGGCCACAGCTCATGGGCACCGAGGCCGTCGAGCGGGACGATGTGGGGCACGCCGAGCGTCAGAGCGCCGGAGGCGAGGCCCGCGCGGAGACCGGTCGGGGAATCCTCGATGACCACGACCTCGGCGATGTCGACGTCGAGGAGCGCGGCGGCCTGGAGGTACGGCTCCGGGTGCGGCTTGGGGTTGTCGACGTCGTCTCCGGCGACGACGATGTCGAAGGCCTCGAACTCGATCAGCCCGACCACGTCGAGAGCCATCCGGCGCAGCGACATCGTCACCAGCCCGGTCGGGATGCCGGCGGCACGGAGGTCGCGGAGAAGCTCCTGGGCGCCGGGCCGGAAGGGCACGCCCTGGGCCCGCAGCGACTCCTGCACGGCACTCGTCAGATGGGAGACGATCGCCTCCGGGGCCATGTCGACCCCCGCGCCCTGGAGGATGATCGCGCTGTCGATGAGGCCGCTGCCCACGAGCTGCAGGGCGTCCTCATGGGACCACCTGCCGCCGAACGACTCCACCAGCGCGGTCTCGGCCGCCATCCAATACGGCTCGGTGTCGACCAGTGTTCCATCCATGTCCCAGAGGACCGCGCGGGGCTTGTTGCTCACTGAACCCATGCTAGCCGGGCCCGCCCACATCCCCTCGACGCGGGCTAGCCTGGGGGGATCGAATCCTCGACCTCGAAGGGAGCACGGCATGGACGTTCTCGGTTCACGCATCATCATCGCCGCCTTCGACGGCTGGAACGACGCCGGTGAGGCCGCGACCGGAGCCGTCGGCGCGCTGCAGGCGGCGGGCGGCTACGACCTCGTGCACTCGGTCGATCCGGAGCTCTACTTCGACTACCAGTACACCCGCCCGGCGACCCGACTCGATGCCGAGGGACGCCGTCAGATGACGTGGCCCGAGGCCGGGCTGTGGCGCCCGCGTGATCCGGGCCCCGGCCCCGAGTTCTGGCTGCTCACCGGTGCCGAGCCCGCGCGCACCTGGCAGGCGTTCGCGTCCGAGTTCATCGACGTCGCCCTGCGCGACGACATCACCGGCTTCGTGACCCTCGGCGCCATGCTCTCCGACGTCCCGCACACCCGCCCGATCTCGATCTTCGCGTCGAGCCAGAACGAGCAGGTCCGCGAGGCACACGCCCTGGAGCGGTCGGTGTACGAGGGACCCGTCGGCATCCTCACCGTGCTCGAGCACTTCGCCGAGAACGCGGGGATCCCCTCCGTGAGCCTCTGGGCGAGCGTCCCGCACTACGTCGCCTCGGCCGCCCCGTCGCCGAAGGTCACCCTCGCGCTCCTCGACCGGCTCGAGGAGCTGACCGGTGTGGACGTGGACCGCCGGCACCTCCGTACGGAAGCCGCGGCCTGGGAGGCGTCGATCGATGCCGCCGCGTCCGAGGACGAGGACATGGCGGAGTACATCCGGCAGCTGGAGCGCACGCGCGACACGTGGGACTCCCCCGACGCCTCGGGAGACGCGATCGCCCAGGCCTTCGAGCGCTATCTGCGGCGCCGCGACGACGGCCGCGGCGACCGCAAGCGCTGAACGGCGCGCGCCTCAGGCCGAGGCGGGGATGACGCCCATCGCGAGCAGCACGAGCAGCACGCCGCCGAGCAGGATCCGGTAGATCACGAACGGCAGGAAGCTGCGCTTCGAGATCCAGTTCATGAAGAACGCGATCACACCCAGTGCGACGACGAAGGCGACGCCCGTGGCGGCCACCGTGTCGCCGAGCGAGAAGAAGGACGGCTCGCCCCAGCTCTTGAACAGCTGGTAGAAGCCGCTGCCGAACACGGCAGGGATGGCGAGCAGGAAGGCGTACCGGGCGGCGGCGGCGCGCTCGTAGCCGAGAAAGAGACCCATGGTGATCGTGCCGCCGGACCGCGAGACGCCGGGGATGAGGGCGAGTGCCTGGGCGAGCCCGAAGGCGATGCCGTGCGGGTAGGTCAGGTCGTCGAGCTTCCGGCGCTTGGCCCCGACGTGATCGGCGATGCCCAGGAGGATGCCGAACACGATGAGCATGATCGCCACGATCCAGAGTGACCGGAAGACGGTCTCGATCTGATCCTGGAAGAGCAGCCCGAGCAGCACGATCGGGATGCTGCCGATGATGATGAGCCAGCCCATGCGCGCGTCCGAGTCGTTCCGCGGCACCTTCCCGGCGAGCGACCGGAACCACTGGGAGATGATGCGGACGATGTCCCGCCAGAAGAACACCACGACGGCGGCCTCCGTGCCGATCTGCGTGATGGCGGTGAAGGCCGCGCCCGGGTCCTCCCCGGAGGGCAGGAACGTCCCGACGACGCGCAGGTGGGCGCTGGAGGAGATCGGCAGGAACTCGGTGAGACCCTGGACGATTCCCAGGATCAGTGCTTCGAGCAGGTGCATGGAGAGGCCTTCGTCTTTCGGGACGGCACGGAGCGCGTGGACGCCGCTCAGTACGTGCGCAGCAGATCGGCCAGCACCCGCTGACCGAAGACAAGTGAGTCTACGGGCACCCGCTCGTCGACTCCGTGGAACATCCCGGTGAAGTCGAGATCGGCCGGCAGACGCAGCGGGGCGAAGCCGTAACCGGTGATGCCGAGAGTGGCCAGCGCCTTGTTGTCGGTCCCGGCTCCCAGGAGGTACGGGATGACCGGTACGCCGGGGTCGTGCCGACCCAGGGCTGCCACCATCGCGTCGACGAGCTCCCCCGCGAACGGCGTCTCCATGCCGATGTCGCGCACCACGGTCTCGATCCGGATGTCGTCGCCGACGATGCGCTGGAGCTCGGCGAGCACGTCGTCCTCGGTCCCGGGGATCACCCGGACGTCGATCAGCGCCTCGGCGCGCTCCGGGATGACGTTGTGCTTGTAGCCGGCGGTGAGGGCCGTCGGGTTGGTCGTCGTGCGGAACGTCGACCGCAGGAAGGCTTCTGCCGGACCGGCCGCGGCGGCGAGGGCGTCGGGGTCATCGGCGCTCCGGCCGCTCAACGCACTCAGGCCCTCGAGCAGCGCCTCCGTCGTCGGCGTGAGCCGGACCGGCCACCGCGTGCGGCCGATGGCGGCCACCGCCTCGGCGAGCTTCGTGACGGCGTTGTCGTCGTGCAGGCGACTGCCGTGTCCCGCTCGGCCGGTGGCGACGAGGCGGATCCAGATCAGGGCCTTCTCCCCCACCTGCAGCAGGTACGCCCGGCGGTCGTCCACGGAGATCGAGTAGCCGCCGACCTCGCTGATGGCCGCCGTCGCGCCGGCGAACCACTCCGGACGATCCTTCACGACGAGCGCGGAGCCCTCCACGCCGCCGTTCTCCTCATCGGCGAAGAAGGCCAGGATGAGGTCACGCTCCGGCTGCTCCCCCGCGCGCAGGATGTCCGCCACGGCGGTGAGGATCATCGCGTCCATGTTCTTCATGTCGACCGCGCCGCGGCCCCACAGCATGCCGTCCTGCACCGTGCCGGCGAACGGATCCACCGTCCAGTCCTCGGCGACCGCGGGCACGACGTCCAGGTGGCCGTGCACGACGAGAGCCGGCTTGGTGCGATCGCGCCCCGGGACACGTGCCATGACGTTCGTGCGCCGCGGGATGGGCTCGTGGTACTCGACCTCGAGTCCCAGCTCCTCCAGGTACGCGCCGACGTACTCGGCGGCTTCCCGCTCCCCCTTCGCGTTGCCGCCGCCGTAGTTGGAGGTGTCGAAGCGGATGAGGTCGCTCGCGACGCGGGCGACCTCCGGCAGGGAGGATTCGGTCATGGACTCAGGCTATCGAAACCGCGTGCCACGCCCGGGCGTCACGCTCGGTTCGAGACGCCTCCGAGAACGTGCTAATCTCATTCTTCGGTCGGCAACGATCAAATCCAACACCTGCGCGGGTGGCGGAATGGTAGACGCGCTAGCTTGAGGTGCTAGTGCCCGATAGGGCGTGGGGGTTCAAGTCCCCCTCCGCGCACAGAGAGCGAAGGCCCCGGATCCACGGATCCGGGGCCTTCGTCGTTTCCCGTGCGTCGCGGTGGGGCGCTGTGGTCCCGCACGCGGCGGGACCACAGCGCCGTCACACCGCGCCGACGCCGAAGAGCAGGCCCAGCGCGTAGGTCACCGCCGCCGCGCCGAACCCGATGGCGAGCTGCCGAAGGGCGCGGCGGAGGGGCGGGCCACCGGAGAGCACGCCGACCATCGCTCCCGTGCTGAGCAGAGCGATGCCGACCAGCACGAGCGCGAGGACGATCGCCGCAGTGCCCTCCATGCCGAAGATCCACGGCAGGACGGGGATGATCGCGCCGGAGGCGAAGAGGAGGAAGCTGGAGATCGCGGCCGTCCAGTCGCTGCCGACGACCTCGTGGGCGTCCGCACCCTGGACGCTCACGGGCCCCGTGGCCGCCCGTCGGACACCCTCCTGCGCCGCCTGGACGATGCGGCGGGCCCTGGCCAGCGACTCGCCCTGGTCCATGCCGCGGGCGCGGTACACGAGCGCGAGCTCGTTCTCGTCGATGTCGAGGTCGGCGGCGGCCGCCGCCGCATCCTCGTTCGCCTCGGTCGCGGTGAGGAGTTCCCGCTGCGACCGCACCGACACGAACTCCCCCGCACCCATGGACAGCGCACCGGCGAGGAGCCCGGCGATGCCGCTGAACAGGACGAAGCCCGAGCTCACGCCGGTGGCGCCGATGCCGAGCACGAGCGCGAGGTTGCTGACCAGGCCGTCGTTCGCGCCGAAGACGGCAGCGCGGAAGGAACCGGAGAGGCGCCGACGCCCGCGTGCGGCGAGGCCGCGAACGACCTCGTGGTGAACCTTCTCGTCTGCCCGCATGGCAGGGGTGGCCCAGCGCTCGGCGTCGTACGGAGAGCGGGCCTCGGCGCTCTGGGCGAGGGCGAGGACGAAGATCGAGCCGAAGCGTCCGGCCATCCACCCCAGGAGGCGCGAGCGGACCCCCGCCCGCGGCAGGCGGGTCGGTTCTCCGCCCAGCAGATCGAGCCAGTGCTTCTCATGCCGGCGCTCGGCCTCGGCGAGCCCGAGCAGGATCGCCCGTTCCTCCCCCGACCGGCGGGACGCGAGGCGCTGGTACACGGCGCCCTCCGCCCGTTCCTCGACGAGATAGCGAGCCCAGCGCCGTCGATCGGCGGCCGTGGAATCGGCTGCGGCAGGGGCTGTCATGGAACCTCCAGGTGTAACCGTGCCCGGCGTCCGGGCAACCGTTCCACGCTATCCGCGCGGGGTCGCACAGGCCGCGTCCTGGCACGGATTGCCAGCATTTCGGGGATCCGAAGCAGCGACCGGACCTCGCTCAGGAGCGGACGCGTTTGCGCAGCACCTCGATGCGGGACTGCAGCTGCGTCACGGTCGCCTGCGCCACCGCCGGTCCGCCGCAGATGCGACGGAGTTCGGCATGCACAGCACCGTGCGGCTGGCCCGACTGCCGCGCGTAGAGGCCCACCAGGCTGTTCAGGAGCTGGCGCTGTTCGCGCAGGGTGCGATGCAGCGGCGCAGGGAGCGTCGTCGTCTGCGCCGGCTCTGCCTGGGCCTCCCGCACTTCGCGGTGCCGGGACTGCCGCGCCTGCCGCTGCATGAGGAGCTCGTGGACGTGCTCGGGTTCGAGGAGACCCGGGAAGCCGATGAACTCCTCCTCCTCCGGCGTGTTCGGCTCCGCGAGCTGGCCGAACTCCTTGCCGTCGAACACCATGCGATCGAAGTGGGCGACGGAGGAGATCGCCTGGTAGCTGAACTCCTGGGTCAGCGCGTCGGAGGCCTCGTCCTCTCGGTTCGCGCTCTCCAGGAGTGAATCCTCGAGACCGTCGTCATCCTTGGACTGCCGATCCAGCGCGTGGTCGCGCTGCTTCTCCATCTCGTTCGCGAGCTTCATCAGCACGGGGACGTGCGGAAGGAAGACGCTCGCCGCCTCACCTCGACGACGGGCGCGGACGAAGCGGCCGATGGCCTGGGCGAAGAACAGCGGAGTGGACGAGGAGGTCGCGTAGACGCCCACCGCGAGCCGCGGCACGTCGACGCCCTCCGACACCATGCGCACCGCGACCATCCACCGGGCGGTGCCTTCGGAGAACTTCTCGATCCGCTCGGAGGCGGTGGCGTCGTCGGACAGCACGATCGTCGGCTGCTCGCGCGTGATGCTGTGCAGGATCTTGGCGTAGGCCCTGGCGACGGTCTGATCCGTCGCCAGCACGAGTCCGCCGGCATCCGGGATGTGGTGTCTGATCTCGGTCAGACGGCGGTCGGCCGCCGAGAGCACCGCCGGCATCCAGTCGCCCTCGGGATCCAGCGCCGTGCGCCAGGCCTGCGACGTGACGTCCTTCGTGTTGTCCTGTCCCAGATGGGTCTCGAGCTCGTCGCCGGCACTCGTCCGCCACCGCATCTTCCCCGCGTACATGTGGAAGAGCACGGGGCGGACGACGCCGTCCGCGAGGGCACGCCCGTAGCCATAGGCGTAGTCGGTGCTGGAGACCCGTGCCCCGGACTCATCAGGGAGGTACTCCACGAAGGGGATCGGCGCCGTGTCGCTCCGGAACGGGGTCCCGGACAGCAGCAGCCGACGCTTCGCCGGCCCGTAGGCGTCGCGGATCGCGTCACCCCAGCTCAGCGCGTCGCCGCCGTGGTGCACCTCATCGAGGATGACCAGGGTCTTCGCGTCCTCCGTGAGGTGGCGGTGCACCGAGGACTTCGCCGCGACCTGCGCGTACGTGACCACGACGCCGTGATAGTGCCGCGCCGGTGCCCAGTCGCTGTTGCGGAAGCGCGGGTCGAGCCGGATGTGCACGCGGGCGGCGGCGTCGGCCCACTGGGTCTTGAGGTGCTCCGTCGGAGCCACGACGATGACCCGGTTCACCTCCCCCATGCGCATCAGCTCGACCGCGAGGGTGAGCGCGAAGGTGGTCTTGCCGGCGCCCGGTGTGGCGGCCACGAGGAAGTCGCGCTGGTCGGCCTGGAAGTACGCATCCAGAGCCTCCTGCTGCCATGCCCGCAGCTTGTTCGCCGTTCCCCACGGGGCGCGCTGAGGGAAGGACGGAGAGAGCATCGACTCCACGATAATCGCTCCCACCGACACCGGGGCATCCGCCGGGGCGCCGCGCGCGTCCTCCCTCGGGAGCGGCGGCACGGGTAGGCTCGGTCACTGCGCGGCGGTCACCACCGTGCGCGCACGCGTTGGCGAAGGAGAGTCGGATGAGCGATCAGGAATCGACCAGGACCCCGTACGTCGCGAACGAGACCCCGCACCCGTGGCGACGGTTCGTCGCGATCGGCGACTCGTTCACGGAGGGCATCGGCGACCCGGACCCGGCGGCCCCGGGTGGACACCGCGGCTGGGCCGACCGCGTCGCGGAGGTGCTCGCCCAGCAGGTGGACGACTTCGCCTACGCCAACCTCGCCGTCCGAGGGAAGCTCATCGCGCAGATCGTCGCCGATCAGATCGAACCCGCCGTCGCGCTCCGCCCCGACCTCATCTCGATCTGCGCCGGCGGCAACGACGTCATCCGCCCCGGCACCGACCCGGACGCCATCGCCGCGCAGCTCGAAGACGCGGTGGCACGGCTGTCCTCCACCGGTGCAGCGGTGATCCTCTTCACGGGCATCGACACCGGATTCACGCCGGTGTTCCGTCCGTTCCGCGGCAAGGTCGCGATCTACAACGAGAACATCCGCGCGATCGCGGAGCGGCACGACTGCATCGTCGCGGACCAGTGGGCGCTGAAGGTCGTGCAGGACGCACGCTTCTTCGACGATGACCGCCTGCACTACAACGCCCTCGGCCACCACGAGGTCGCGCGGATGGTGCTCCGCGCCCTCAACGTGCCGAACGACCTCGAGGCCATGCAGCCGGAACCGCTGCCGCTGCGTACCTGGCGTGCCGCCCGCGGCGAAGACCTCGGCTGGGCGCGGGAGCACCTCGTGCCCTGGGTGCTCCGCCGTCTGCGGCACCAGTCGTCGGGGGATCACATCGCGGCGAAGCGCCCAGAGCCCTCTCCGGTCATCTTCCCCGGCAAGGAGTGACACGCGCCCTCACTCCGCGGGAGCGAGGGCCCACAGTGCCACGGCGGCCGCCGAGGCCACGTTGAGCGAATCCACGCCGCCGGCCATCGGGATCGTGACCACGGTGTCCGCGCTGTCGAGAGCAGTCGGCGTGAGTCCGTCTCCTTCGGCGCCGAGGAGCAGCGCCACCTTCTCCGGCCGCTGCGCTGCGTAGACCCGGAGATCCACCGCCGCGTCGCTGAGAGCGAGGGCGGCGATGTCGAAACCCTCGTCACGGAGGGCGCCCACGGCCGCATCCCAGTCGTCGATCCGGGTCCAGGGCACCTGGAAGACCGTGCCCATGCTCACCCGCACGCTCCGGCGGTACAGCGGGTCGGCGCAGCGCGGCGACACCAGCACCGCATCGGCCCCCAACCCGGCGGCGGCACGGAAGGCCGCACCGACGTTGGTGTGATCGCCGAGGTCCTCCAGGACCAGCACCAGCCGTGCGTCGCGCACCACGTCCGCGACCGGCGCCAGAGCCGGGCGGTGCATCGCGGCGAGGGCCCCTCGGTGCACCTGATAGCCGGTGACTTGTTCCGCGACCTCGTCCGGGACCACGAGCGCCGGGACGGCGCGGTCCCCCAGGATGCGCCGTACCTCGTCGACGCGCCGGGCCGAGACCAGCACCGATCGGGGTTCGTGCCCGGCGGCCAGCGCACGCTCGATCACCTTGGCGGTCTCGGCGATGTAGAGTCCCTCCGCGGGCTCGCGGACGGCGCGGAGGGCGGTGTCGGTGAGGCCGCGGTAGTCGTCCAGCCGCGGGTCGTCGATGTCGGTCACATGCTCGAGGTCCACCGCTCCACTCTGCCATCCCGGTTCTCGCCCACCCCACGCCCCGTAGACTCGAGCGAGGAGGTCCTGTGAGCGTGACGAACACCGCCGAGCCGTCGGCCGAGCTCTCCCACGCCGCCGACCTGCTGCGCGGCAAGCGGATCGCCCTCCTCACCGGCGCCGGCATCTCGACCGACTCTGGCATCCCCGCCTACCGCGGCGAGGGGGCGCGCACCCGTAGCGATCCCATGACGATCCAGACCTACCTCGGCGACGAGGCGGCGCGGCGTCGCTACTGGGTCGGCGGGCACCTCGGGTGGCGCGCCTTCGCCCAGGCCGCCCCGAATCCCGGCCACCGAGCCCTCGCGGAGATGGAGTCCAGAGGCGTGGTCTCGGGCGTCATCACGCAGAACGTCGACGGCCTGCACCTACGCGCGGGCAGCTCGCACGTCATCGAGGTGCACGGGACCATGCGCCGCGTGCTCTGCCTGCACTGCGGCCAGGTGTTCGACCGTCGCGACATCGCCGTGCAGATCGAGGAGCGCAATCCCTGGATCACGGTTCCGGAGAACGTGGCGCTGGCCCCGGACGGCGACGTGCTCCCGGAGAGCACCGAGGGCTTCGTGATCCCGCGCTGCACCGTGTGCGAGGGCATGCTCAAGCCCGACGTGGTGTTCTTCGGAGAGTACGTGCCGCAGGACCGCTTCCGTGCCGCGGAGTCGTTGCTGCGCTCCAGCGATGCGCTCATCGTGGCCGGCTCCTCTCTCGTCGTGAACTCCGGCGTGCGCCTCGTGAACCGTGCGCGTCGGCGTGGCATCCCTCTGATCATCGTCAATCGCGAGCCGACCCGCGCGGACGCCTGGGCCGATGTCACCATCGCCGCCGGCACCAGCGACGTGCTCCCCGCCCTCCAGGAGATGCTCTCGTGACCTATCTCACTCTCATCCGCCACGGTCAGACCGACTGGAACCTCGCCCGCCGCATCCAGGGGTCGACCGACATCCCGCTGAACGAGACGGGGCGCGAGGACGCACGGTGGGCGGCGGAGAAGCTCGCCGGCACGACGCACCATGCCGTCTACACGAGCCCGCTCGTGCGAGCGAGCGAGACCGCCGGCATCATCGCGGAGCGCCTGGGGCTGGAGATCGCGGGCGTGGTCCCCGACATCCGGGAACGGGAGTTCGGCGACGGCGAGGGCATGCTCGTTCCCGACTACATCTCGACCTACGGCGACTGGCACGCGGAGGTGCCCGGGGCGGAATCGCTGCACGAAGTCGGCGTCCGTGCCATCGCCGCGCTGCACCGGATCGCACGGGACGCGCGACGGAGGTCGGCGCCGCAGGCCGAGTCCGTGCTCGTCGTGACCCACGGGGGCGTGATCCGCGCCGTCATCGACCACGTCTCCGGCGGCACGCTCCCCCGCGACGGTGAGGTGCTGCGCAACGGCTCTGCGCACCGGTTCGTCGCCGCACCCGGCTACCTCCGCCTGCTGGAGGAGACGCCCGTCCTCTGACGGGACGGTCAGCCGGCGCGGGAGACCACGGCGCGCGCGTGGCGCAGGACGGGCTCGTCCACCATGCGCCCCTGGAAGCGGAACACACCCCGTTCCTCCGCCGCTGCCGCGAGGACCGCATGTGCCCAGGCCACGATCTCGGGGTCCGGTGCGTACGCGGCTCGGATCACCTCGACCTGACTCGGATGGATGCAGGCCGTCGCACGGAACCCCGAGGCTGCAGCGTCCCTCGCCTCCTGCTCCAGCCCTGCCGTGTCGGCGATGTCGACATGCACGGCGTCGATCGCCGCCTTGCCGTACGCGCCGGCCTCCAGCAGCACCCGGGAACGGGCGTAGCGGGCGATGTCCCGGTACCCGCCCTCGTCGTTCCGGGATGACGTGCCGCCGAGCGAGGCCACCAGATCCTCCGCTCCCCACATCAGTCCGGCGACTGCCGGGTGCGCGGCGATGTCGGGCGCCGCATGGATCCCGCGCGCCGTCTCGCACAGCGCGAGGAGCGAGTAGTCCGCGCCGAAGGCGTCCAGACTCTCCGCGCTCTCCGTCTTCGCCACCATCACGGTCCGGAAGGGCGACCGTGCCAGGGCCTCGAGGTCGTCCGCGAAGGCCGCGGAGTCCGGGGCGTTCACCCGCACGATGACGCGCGCGGGATCGAGGTCAGCGGCGACGACGTTCTTCCGGGCCTCGGCCTTCGCAGCCGGCAGGACGGCGTCCTCCAGGTCGAGGATCACGGCATCGGCGCGCTCCTGCGCCTTCGCGAAGCGCTCGGGGCGGTCCGCCGGGCAGAAAAGCAGGGCAGGACCGAGCTCGAAGGTCATACCGCCTCCCCTTCCGGCCGGCAGCGCACGAGCACCGTGCGGACGGCCGTCGCGACCACCGTGCCGTCCTGATTGCGTCCGGTGTGCGCGATCTGCACGACGCCCTGACCGGGGCGGGACGACGAGAGCCGCTTATCGACGACGACGCTCTCGGTCGTGAGCGTGTCACCGGCGAACAGCGGATGCGGGAAGGCGATGTCGCCGAGGCCGAGCTGCGCCACCAGCGTCCCCTGCGTGAGCTGGGCGACGGAGGAGCCCACCATCGTCGACAGCGTCCACATGGAGTTCATGAGGCGCGCGTGGAAGGGCTCCTGGGCATCGGCGAACGCGGCGTCCAGGTGCAGCGCCTGAGTGTTCATCGTCAGGGTCGTGAAGAGGACGTTGTCCGCCTCCGTAGCCGTGCGACCGGGGCGATGCACGTACCGGACGTCGGTCTCGAACTCCTCGTAGTACAGGCCGCGCTGCACGATCTCGCGCATGGTCATGCCTCCACGCTACCGGGCGAGTCCGAGCGCCCTGGCGATCACGAGGAGCTGGACCTCGGTGGTCCCCTCGCCGATCTCCAGGATCTTGGAGTCGCGATAGTGGCGCGCCACCGGGAACTCGTTCATGAAGCCGTTGCCTCCGAAGATCTGCGTGGCGTCGCGGGCGTTGTCCATCGCGGCCTCCCCGGCGACGAGCTTCGCGATCGCCGCCTGCTCGGCGAACACCTCTCCCGCGTCGCGGAGACGGGCAGCGTGGTGCCAGGCGAGTCGTGCCGTGTGGACGCGGGCCCGCATGCGCGCCAGGGTGAACTGGGCGTTCTGCCGCGTGCTGAGGGCGCTGCCGAAGATGGTGCGGCTCTTGGCGTAGTCGACCGCCGCCTCCAGGCAGCCCTCCGCCGCACCGGTCGAGAGGGCGGCGATCGCGATGCGCCCCTCGTCCAGGATGCTGAGGAAGTTCCGGAAGCCGCTCCCCCGCTCGCCGAGGAGGTTGCCCGCCGGCACCCGCGCCCCGTCGAACGTCAGCGGATGCGTGTCCGAGGCGTTCCAGCCCACCTTGTCGTAGGGCGGCTCGACCGTGAACCCCGGCGTTCCGTTCGGGACGATGATCGTGGAGATCTCCTTGCGCCCCTCGTTCTGACCGGTGACGGCGGTGACCGTCACGAACCGTGTGATCGGGGTGCCCGAGTTCGTGATGAACTGCTTGGAGCCGTCGATCACCCATTCGTCGCCGTCGAGCCGCGCTGTCGTCCGCGTCGCCCCGGCATCGCTCCCCGCCTCGGGTTCCGTGAGTCCGAACCCGGCGAGGGCACGACCGGCGAGGAGATCCGGCAGCAGCTCGCGCTTCTGCTCCTCGGTGCCGAAGCGGAAGACGGGCATCGCCCCGAGGCTCACGCCGGCCTCGAGGGTGATCGCGATCGACTGGTCGACTCGTCCCAGAGCCTCGATGGCGAGGCCGAGCGCCATGTAGTCGCCGCCCTGCCCGCCGTACTCCTCGGGGAAGGGCAGCCCGAAGAGGCCGAGCTCGCCCATCTGCCGCACGACGTCCATCGAGAGCGTGTGGGTGCGATCCGCCTCGTAGGACTGCGGGGCGACCACCGTGTCGGCGAATTCGCGTGCCATCGCGGCGAGTTCGCGCTCCTCTTCGGTGAGATCGTGCATCATCGGTCCTCCTCCGTCATCGACACGCGGGCGACCGGTTGATCGCGCCGCACCTGATCGCCCACCGCGACCAGCATCCGCACCACGCCGTCGTGCGGCGCGACCACGGGGTGCTCCATCTTCATCGCCTCGATCGATACGAGAGGCTCTCCCGCGCGGACGGCCGCCCCGTCCTCGACATGGACCGCCACGACACCGCCCGGCATGGGGGCGCGCGCCTCGGGCTCGGTGGCGCGGGCCTCCCGCTCCGCGGCGGCGAGTCGCCTCCGCATCCGGCCGCGGCGATCCAGGGGGCGGAGCCGCAGCGTCCGCCCGCCTTCGCAGACCCATATCGCGCCCTCGGCATCGCGGGCCGCGCACACCCGGTCGGACGGGGGCAGCGTCGGTGTCGTGCGCACGATCTCGTCGTCGTCGTCGGTGAGCAGGGTGAAGGGTTCGGGCGCGTGCGGTGCTGCCCCCAGACGCCACCCGGGGAGGGAGCGCCACAGCGATCCGGCGCCGCCCGGTGATGCGGCGGTCTCGCGACGAGCGTCCACCAGTCCGGCAGCTGCCGCGACCTGCGCCGCCGACGGGCTCATCGGCTCGAGCGGGAGCAGGGTGTCGATGAGACCGGTGTCGAGGTCGCCCTCGAGCACGCGACGGTCCCGGAGGAGCCGGCGCAGGAACGCGATGTTCGTCTCCACTCCCAGCACCACGGTGCGGGCGAGGGCATCGTCGAGTCGCTGCAGCACTGTCGCCCTGTCCTCCGCCCACGCGATGATCTTCGCGATCATCGGGTCGTAGAACCCGCTCACCACGCTCCCGGATTCCACGGCCGCGTCCACGCGGACACCGGAAGGTGGGTCGAAGAGCAGCACGGTGCCGGTCGACGGCAGGAACCCGCGCTCCGGCGACTCGGCGTACACACGGGCCTCGACGGCATGCCCGGTCGTCCGGGGTGCGACGTCGAGCGGCTGTCCGTCGGCCATGCGGAGCTGGAGTGCGACGAGGTCGAGTCCGGTGACCTCCTCGGTCACCGGGTGCTCCACCTGCAGCCGGGTGTTCATCTCGATGAAGAAGACGTCGTCGGGAGCATCGGCGTCGACGAGGAACTCCACGGTCCCCGCTCCGACGTAGGCGACGCTCTCCGCGGCGCGCACGGCTGCCGTGAGCAGCCGGTCGCGGGTCGCGGGCGGGATCCCGGCGGACGGCGCCTCCTCGATCACCTTCTGATGACGACGCTGGAGCGTGCACTCGCGCTCGCCGAGCGCCACGACGGTGCCGTGCGCATCGCCGAACACCTGCACCTCGATGTGACGCGGTCGGCGGATGAGACGCTCCAGGATGAGCGCATCGTCGCCGAAGGCGGATGCCGCGACGCGTCGGGCTGAACTGAGCGCGCCGGGAAGACCCGCGCTGTCGACGACGACCTCCATACCCTTCCCACCCCCGCCGGCACTCGGCTTGACGAGGAGCGGGAACCCGACCGCCTCCGCCTCCTCGCGGATCTCCGCATCCGAGAGGCCCCTGGCGTCGAACCCCGGCACCACCGGCACGCCGCTGCGGCTCACATGCTCACGGGCTCGCGCCTTGTCTCCCATGATCTGGAGTGCTTCGACCGTCGGGCCGATGAACACGATGCCGCTCTCCGCACAGGCCTCCGCGAGCCCGACGCTCTCGGAGAGGAATCCGTAGCCGGGATGCACGGCCTCCGCTCCGGAAGCGCGGGCCGCGGCGATGACGGCGTCGATGTCGAGGTAGGACTCCGCCGCCGGCGCCGGCCCGATCCGCACGGCGGCGTCCGCCTCGCGGACGTGCGGCGCGTCGACGTCTGCATCGCTGTAGACCGCGATGCTGCGGATGCCGAGGTCGCGGAGGGTCCGGATGATGCGGCGCGCGATCTCGCCGCGGTTCGCGACGAGGGCCGAGGAGAACGAGAGGGAAGGCGAGTGCGACATGGGGCTCACATCCGGAAGACGCCGAAGCGCGGCTCGGGCAGGGGGCTGCGGGCGACGACGTCCAGGGCGAGACCGAGGAGGTCACGGGTCTGCTCCGGGTCGACGATGCCGTCGTCCCACAGCCGTGCGGTCGCGTAGTACGGTTCGCCCTGCTCCTCGTACTGCGCCCGGATCGGCTCTTCGAACGCCGCACGCTCCTCCGCGGTCCACGCCTCCCCGCGCGCCGCGAGCTGGTCGTCCTTCACCGTGGCGAGCACCGAGGCGGCCTGAGGCCCGCCCATCACCGAGATCCGGCTCGCCGGCCAGGTCCAGAGGAATCGCGGCGAGTAGGCGCGCCCGCACATCGAGTAGTTGCCCGCCCCGAAGGAGCCGCCGATGATGACGGTGAGCTTGGGGACCCGGGTGGTCGCCACCGCCGTGACCATCTTGGCCCCGTCCTTCGCGATCCCTCCCGCCTCCGCATCGGAGCCGACCATGAACCCGGTGATGTTCTGCAGGAAGAGCAGTGGGATGCCGCGCTGATCGCAGAGCTCGATGAAGTGCGCGCCCTTGAGCGCCGACTCGCTGAACAGCACGCCGTTGTTCGCGACGATGCCCACGGGGTGGCCGTGCAGCCGCGCGAAACCCGTCACCAGTGTGGTGCCGTACTCGGCCTTGAACTCATGGAAGGTGTCGCCGTCGACGAGGCGTGCGATCACCTCGCGCACGTCGTACGCGGCGTTGACGTCCACGGGAACCACGTCGTACAGGGAGCCGATCTCCGCCGGGGCGCGACTCTCCCCGACGTTCCAGGCCGGGGCGAGCGGCGGCGGCAGCGTGGCCACGATGTCGCGGAGGATCTCCAGCGCGTGCTCGTCGTCGTCGGCGAGGTGATCCACGACGCCGCTGCGCCGGGCGTGCAGCTCCCCTCCGCCGAGCTCCTCCGCCGTGACGATCTCGCCGATGGCAGCCTTCACCAGAGGAGGCCCGCCGAGGAAGATCGTGCCCTGTCCGCGGACGATGACGGTCTCGTCGCTCATCGCGGGAACGTAGGCGCCACCCGCCGTACACGATCCGAGGACCGCCGCGAGCTGCGGTATTCCCTGCGCGGACAGCCGGGCCTGGTTGAAGAAGATGCGTCCGAAGTGCTCGCGGTCCGGGAAGACCTCGTCCTGTCGAGGAAGGAAGGCGCCGCCCGAGTCCACGAGGTAGAGGCACGGCAGACGGTTCTCGAGGGCGATCTCCTGCGCCCGCAGGTGCTTCTTCACGGTGAGCGGATAGTACGTTCCGCCTTTCACGGTGGCGTCGTTGCAGACGACCATGACGTGTCGGCCGTGGACCAGGCCGATGCCGGCGATGACACCGGCCCCCGGCGCCTCCCCGCCGTACAGACCGTCGGCCGCGAGCGGGGCGATCTCGAGGAACGGGCTGTCCTCGTCGAGGAGACGGGTGACGCGGTCGCGCGGGAGGAGCTTCCCGCGGGCGACATGTCGCTCGCGGGAGGCCGCGGGGCCACCCTGCGCTGCGGTCGCGAGACGGTCACGGAGCCGCTGGGCGAGCGCTTCCTGGGTTGCCGGCATCGTGACGTCCTCCTCGACCCACGTCGCGCCGGGCGGGGAACCTGGCGCGCTGCATGCATTCTCGGTTAGTGTTCACTAACCCGTTGATTCAGGTTAGCGAGGATTAACTGAGATGACAAGCCCCGCCACCGCCCGTGACCGTGCCAAGGCAGAACGCTCCGACGCCCTTCTGCATGCCGCGGCTCGGCTCTTCGCCGCGCGCGGGTACAGCGGGGTGAGCCTGGAGGACATCGGCGCCGCCGTCGGTGTGTCCGGGCCCGCGGTGTACCGCCACTTCGCCGGGAAGCAGGCCCTTCTCGGAGCGGTCCTGGTGAAGGTCAGCCAGGACCTCGTCGCGGGCGGACGACGCGTGTCCGAGGAGACGAGCGCACCCGACGAGCGCATGCGCGGGCTCATCCGCTTCCATGTGGAGTTCGCGCTCGGCAACGCCGAGGTCATCCAGGTGCAGGATCGCGATCTCGCCTTCCTCGACGAGGACGATCGCGCCGAGGTCCGCCGACTGCAACGCGCCTACATCGAGCTCTGGATGGACGCTCTCGCCGCGCTCGAGCGTCCGGAGCCGCTCGACCGGGACGAACTCCGGCTCCGCGTGCAGGCGTGCTTCGGTCTCATCAACTCGACCCCGCACAGCACGCGGGCCGCGACGAGACGGCACACGGCCACCGCGACCGTGCTGGTCGCGATGGCCGAGGCTGCACTGCGCGCCGCTAGCTGAGCAGCATCGCCCGTCCCGGATCCTCGAGGATGTCGGCCACGTCCTTGAGGAACGTCGCGCCCTCGGCCCCGTCGACGAGGCGATGATCGAAGGACAGACTCAGCGTCATGAGCTGACGGAGTGCGATCTCACCGCGGTACTCCCACGGCTGCCGCCGCACCGCGCCGACCGCGAGGATCCCGGACTGCCCTGGCGGGAGGATCGGCGTTCCGGCCTCCACCCCGAACACCCCGATGTTCGACAGGGAGAACGTGCCCCCGGCGAGCTCGGCCGGGGAGGTCTTCCCTGCGCGAGCGGTGTCGGCGAGCCGCCTGACCGCGGTCGACAGCTCCACCAGGTTCATCCGCTCCGCATCCCGGATCATCGGCACGATGAGACCCCGATCGGTCGCCGCAGCGATCCCCAGGTCGACATAGCTGTAGTGGACGATCTCGCCGGACTCCTCATCCCAGCGCGCATTCAGGCCGGGCGCCCGGCGCAGAGCGAGACAGACGGCCTTCGCGACGACGGCGAGCGGGCCGATCCGGTGCTCCGCAAGCGCTCGGTCCTCGCGGAGACGTGCCAGCATCTCCATGGTCGCGGTCACATCGACCGTGTGGAAGACCGTGACGTGCGGGGCGGTGAACGCGCTCTGCACCATCGCCGCTGCCGTGTGCTTGCGGACCCCGCGGATCGGGACGCGCGTCTCCCGCGGCCTCCCCTCCGCGCGCGGAAGGGTGCCGGAGGCCGCGGTGGTCTCGCGCTCAGGCGTCCCGGCGGGCCGTGACGGCTCCGCTCCGATACGCTCCGCGTACGCATCCACGTCTGCCCTCGTGATCACTCGGTCACCGACTTCCGCAGCGACGAGGACGAGGTCGACGCCCCGTCGCTTGGCGTAGGCGCGCACCGGAGGGGTGGACCGTGGTCGCTCCAGAACGGGCTCGACCGCGACCGATGGCGTCGCGTCGTGCGGCGCTGCCTCGAGAACGGCGGTGTCGGCCGCCGAGGCCACCTGGGCGGCACTCCGGCGCCGCGCCCGGCGCGCGGGGCGTCCACTCGATGTCGGGGCGGCTCCGTAGCCCACGAGGTTCGGCTGCGCCTTCTCCGCGGAGGCCTCTTCCTCGCCACCGGACGGCGCCGCCGGAGGATCGTCCCCCTCGATGTCGAAGGCGATCAGCGGTGCTCCCACGGCGACGGTCTCTCCCGCGTCCGCGTGCAGGGTCGACACCGTGCCTTCATAGGGCGACGGCAGCTCGACGACGGCCTTGGCCGTCTCGACCTCCGCGAGGGTCTGATTCAGCGCGACGCTGTCGCCGGGCGCGACGAGCCACTGCACGACCTCCGCCTCGGTGAGTCCTTCGCCGAGGTCGGGGAGACGGAATTCGGCGATCATGCGTCCGCTCCCGTCAGGCTGTGCGGGCGATCCATCACGCGATCGACCGCATCGAGGATCCGGTCGAGATCAGGCAGGTGGTACTTCTCGAGCTTGGCGGGCGGGTACGGCACGTCATGCCCGGTGACCCGTAGCGGAGGGGATTCGAGGTACTCGAAGCAGAGCTCGGTCACGCTCGCGATGACCTCCGCGGCGAGGCCGGCTTCCCGAGAGGCCTCGTGCGCGACGACCACTCGTCCGGTCTTCCGCACCGAGGCGGCGATGGAGTCGTAGTCCACCGGAGAGAGCGATCGCAGGTCGATGACCTCCAGGGCGACGCCCTCGTCTTCCGCGGCCTCCGCCGCCTGCAGCGCGGTGCTCACCATGGCTCCGTAGGTGAGGACCGTGACGTCCGTCCCGGAGCGCACGACCCGGGCGAGTCCCATCGGCGGCGCATCCGCGAGCGGTGCCTCGAGGTCGACCTCGCCCTTGTGGTGATAGAGCCGCTTCGGCTCGAAGAACACGACGGGGTCGTCCGACGCGATCGCCTGCCGGAGGCTCCGATAGGCGTCCTCCGGGTTCGAGACGGCGACGACACGGAGGCCCGCCGTGTGGGCGAAGTAGGCCTCCGGCGACTCCGAATGATGCTCGGCGGCACCGATTCCGCCGGCCCACGGGATCCGGATCGTGATCGGCATCTTCACCCGCCCCTGGGTGCGGTAGTGCAGCTTGGCGACCTGCGAGACGATCTGGTCGAAGGCGGGGTAGACGAACCCGTCGAACTGGATCTCGACGACCGGGCGGTAGCCGCGGAACGCGAGACCGACGGCCGTGCCGACGATCCCGGACTCCGCGAGCGGTGTGTCGATGACCCTGGCCGCCCCGAACTCGTCGAGGAGGCCGTCGGTGATCCGGAAGACGCCGCCGAGCTTGCCGATGTCCTCGCCCAGGAGCACCACCTTCTCGTCGTCGCGCATCGCCTGACGGAGGCCGGCGCCCAGCGCCTTGCCGAGAGTGAGTTCGGTCATGGTCACGCCTCGCCCTCGAATGACGCGAGGTATGCCGCGTACTCGTCGCGCTGCCGCTCCAGGCCCGTGTGCGGCTCGGCATAGACGCCGTCGAACACCGCCAGCGGCGGACGGGTGACCATGCCGAGGCAGGTCGCGCGCATCTCCTTGGCGACCGCGTCCGCAGCCGCCTGCGTCTCGGCGAGATGCTCCTCGGTGAGGTCCCCGGTCGCACGGAGGTACGCCTCCAGTCGCGTGATGGGGTCGCGGCGGCGCCAGGACTCCAGCTCGGCCTCGTCCCGGTACCGGGTGGGGTCGTCCGCGGTGGTGTGCGGGCCCAGCCGATATGTCACGGCCTCGATGTAGGCCGGGCCCTTCCCGGAGCGCGCGTGGTCCAACGCCCAGCGCATCGCCGCCAGGCAGGCGAGGACGTCGTTCCCGTCCACACGGAGGCTCGGGATCCCGAACCCGGGCGCGCGCCCGGCGATCGGATACTGCGACTGCACGGCGACCGGCTCGGAGATGGCCCAGTGGTTGTTCTGACAGACGAAGACGACCGGCGCCTGATACGACGCGGCGAAGATCATCGCCTCGTTCACATCCCCCTGGCTGGTCGCCCCATCACCGAAGTAGGTCACGGCGACCTCCGATGCCTTCTCATGCTGGATGCCGAGCGCGTACCCGACCGCGTGCAGGGTCTGGGCGCCGATGATGATCTGCAACGGAGCGACGCGGAGGGCGGCGGGATCGTAGGCCGCCCCCTCTTCACCGCGCCACATCCGCACGTAGTCCCCCGGCTGCGCGCCGCGCGCGTAGATCACGCCGGTCTCCCGGTAGCTCGGGAAGACGTAGTCCTGCGGATCGAGCGCCCTGGCCGTACCGATCTGCGTGGCTTCCTGGCCCTGGCACGGCGCCCAGAGTCCCAGCTGCCCCTGACGCTGCAGGGCCACGCCCTCGGCATCGATGCGGCGGAGGATGACCATGTCGCGGTGCAGTGCCCGCAGCTGCGCGGCGTCGACATCGGTGACGAACGGGTCGAGGCGGTCGTTGGCGACACGGGTTCCGTCCGGAGCGAGGATGCGCTCCGACAGCTCCAGATCCTGGGCGGTGTCCGCAATGGGGGTGGTCTGCGGCGACATCATCGTCCTCCTCGTCCCTGGCGGCCCTCGCGGGGCGACGCGCAATGGTGCCGGCGTCATCACCGGCATGGTCTGAGGGTACGTCCGGTGAACACCTCGCTCAAGCAACTCAACCTGGATTGAGCATGTTGCTCATTTTTCTCCGGTCGCGTGCTGCTAGGGTTTGGCACTATGCCTGGACTGGACCGGATCGACCTGGAGCTTCTCGCCGCGCTCGCCGACGACCCGCGCGTGACCATCGTCGCTCTCGCCGAGCGCATGAGCCTGTCGCGGAACACCATCCAGGCGCGGATGGCGCGGTTGGAGCAGAGCGGCGTGTTCCTCTCCTACGAGCGCGCCTTCTCCCCCGATGTCCTGGGGTTCCCGCTGCAGGCGTTCGTCAGCATCGGCGTCCGCCAGACCGAGCTTCCCCGGATCATCAACGAGCTCGCGCGCATCCCGGAGGTCGTCCAGGCGCACGGCCTGAGCGGCTCCATCGACCTGTTGGCGCGCGTAGCATGCCGCGACGCGCGTCACCTGTTCGACACGGACGCCCGGATCCTCTCGATCGAGGGCGTGGAGCGCACGGAGACCTCGCTCGCGATGGGCGAGGTGATCCCGTTCCGGGTGGCCGGACTCATCGGCCTCGCGCGACGGGAATCCTGAGGAACCGACGGACCGCTCCGGCCGCCTCGGCCGGGGTCTCGTAGTGGATCAGGTGACCCACGTGCGCGATCTCGACGAGGGACGCGTCCGGGAAGAGAGTGACCAGCGCGCGCTCCGCCTCGATCGGGGTGATGTCGTCCTTCTGGGCGGCGATCAGGAGCGTGGGAACGTCGATCGACGGCGCGAACTCCCTGACGTCGTGGGAGACGCTCGCGACGAACGCGTCGTGCAGGACCTCCCGGTCGGAGAACCGCGAGAAGTAGGTGTCGTGCTGGTCGTGGATGAAGCGACGCAGCTCCGGATCCCGCGTCTTCGCCATGGTCACGCTCATGACACGGACGATCACCCGGTTGCGCAGGAGCGCGGTGCCGATCCGCGGCGGAAGCTTGGCACCGAGAGCGTAGTACAGCACCGCCAGTCGGGTCATGATGCCCTTCGGTCCCTCCAGCGCGGGCGCGCCGATGGGGTTCACGAGGATCAGCCGCGGGGTCTCCAGCCCCCGGGCGACGGCGGCGGCGGTCACGATGGAACCGAACGAATGGCCGAGGATCACGGCACCGGGTGCCGTGGCCGCCGTGAAGTCGGTGAGCCATCCCGCGTACTCCGCCAGATCGTGGCGGCGACCGGGCAACGGCGCGGACTCCCCGAATCCGGGGAGGTCGGGAGCCAGCACCCGGAGTTCAGGCAGGAAGGCCAGGACCGACTCGAGACCGTGGTGCTCGCCCCGGAAGCCGTGGACCGCGATGACGGTCGTCTCGGCGTCGTCCGGACCGTACGCCCAGTACGCCGTCGATCCGCCGCGGACCTCCACCTCATGGCGCTGCACCGGAATCCGGCTCAATCGCTCCGCATACGGGGAAGGCACACTCATGATCCGAGTCTACGAGGCCCCGACCGCGCGGCCCGCCCGCGGGCCCGCGGAGCATCCCCACCGTGCTGTCAGTGGCATGGGCTACTGTCCAAGAAGCCCCGGCCGCCCGGAAGAGGGCGCAGCAAGGAGTGTCGGTGCAGTTCACATCCACGGACATCGAGCAGGTGGAGACCACCTGGCAGCAGTTCGTGCCCTCGGCGACCCTGCAGGACGTGGACCCGCGCCGGTTCCGCTTCGATTGGCGCTCGGTGGAGGCACCCTCGATGTCGCTGGTCCGTTACCAGCTCGCCGCCCAGGTGCACTCCCGCGCCGAGCCCGAGGATCAGCTGTTGGTGTGCCGCGTGGATGCCGCCGATGCCCGGATCTGGTCGGGGCGCCAGGGACTGGACGCCGCCCAGCCGTGGCTGACGGACGGCGTCCGCGTGGAAGCGAAATGGAATCAGGTGGCCCGGGTCCGGGCCCTCGTGTTCGATCGGACCGCAGCGCGCGACTCGATCAGGCAGATCACCGGCGACGACCGCCTCGAGCTCCGGGCCACCGGGCTCGCTCCGCATACGCAGGAGGACGGAGCGCGGTGGGAGCAGATGTTCTCCTATATCGACGGCTCGTTCGGACCGGACGGCGCCGCCCCTCTCATCGCCGCAGAACTCGAACGCCACGCCCTCCTGCTGACGATGTCGGCGTTCCCCACCACGTTCAGCGAGTCGCTGCACCGTCCCGCGCAGCGCTCTGCGGCACCGGCCTCGGTGCGTCGTGCCCTGGCGTACATCGAGGACAACGCACATCTGCCGATCACGGTCGACGACGTCGCCGCGGCCGCGTACATGTCCACGCGTGGCCTGCAGTATGCGTTCCGCCGCGCACTCGACATCACACCGAACGAGGCCCTGAGGCGTGCTCGGCTCGATGGCGCGCATCGGGATCTGCGACACGGCAAGGGAGCCTCCGTGTCGGCCGTCGCCCGCCGATGGGGTTTCAGCAATGTCTCCCGGTTCGCCATCGCCTATCGCGAGGCGTACGGGAATCCGCCCGTCCTGGCGGCCCTGTGACGCCGGACTGACACCGCGCGCATACTCTGTTCGCGCCCGACGGCGAGTCCCGGCGATGCGCACGATGTCGTGCGCAAATTGGGTAGAGTCCAAGTATCCCCGGGAGCGGTCTGCCGTCTTCCCCCTGCACGTTCCGAAGGAGCGCCATGAACACCCCCGCCTCCCGCGCGAAGGTCGGCTGACGATGGGCAGCCTGTACTACGGCGACACCCAGACGCCGATCCAGATCGAAGACCGCGCACTCGCGCACCTCAAGGTCGTCATCGCCACCAAGCTGCGGCGCAACGAGAGCTTCACCCTCTCCTGGCGCCACCCCGAGGGCGACGCCCCCGGCCGCTCCACGCTGTGGCTGCACCCGTCCATCCCTCTCCGGTTCGTCTTCGACGAGGCCGAGACGCCCGAGCTGAGCCGTCGCTGGATCGAGGAACTCGCGCACTCCGCGAACTCGAGCGGAGGCATCACCCTCGTCGAGGAACATCTCGAAGGCGCAGACGTCGTCTGACGAGAAGGGCCGCGGGTTTCCCCGGGGCCCTTCTCGTTTCCGAATGAGTCAGCTCAGAGGCCCTCGTCCGAACTGGAGCTGACCGAACGCCGGGTCGTGGGCTCCCCCGTCGCCGGGTCGACGTACGTGCGCGACACGGTCTCCGTGCGACGTCGGCGGGCGAGCAGCACGATGCCGATGAGGAAGATGATCACGCCGGCACCCATGAGGATGTAGCCGACCATGTCCAGGTTGACCCACGGCACGTCGACGTTGATCGCGAACACGAGGATCGCTCCGATGACGAAGAGCGCGATTCCGCTGCCGATGCTCATTGTCTCTCCCGTTCCGCGGCGCGGTGCCGCTCTCGGGGAGCATGGCAGCGCCTCGTGGCGTCGAGGAGGGGCTTGACACGGCCGCGCTCAGGTCTCCGGGACTCTCAGGCCGCACCGGACTCCGGGCGCCGGGCCCAGAGGTCAGGGCCGAAGACCTCGTAGTCGATACGGTCCGGCTCAATCCCGCGGGCCGTCAGTGCGCCCCGAACGGCTTGCATGAACGACAGCGGCCCGCAGAGGAAGACGCGTGCCGTCGGCGGAAGGTCGATGCCGGCGAGATCCATCCGGCCGGACCGCACCGACGGCCCCTCCTCCACGCCCGCCGTGTACCAGGTCAGGGCGCGGACGTCGCTCAGATGCTGCGCACGACCGCGCACGGCAGAGACGAGGGCGTGCGTGTCCGGCTCCCGGTCCACATGGAACAGGTGCACCGGCCGGTCGGGACGCCGCTGTGCGAGGTCGTCCACCATCGCCGCGACGGGAGTGATGCCGATTCCCGCCGAGATCAGGACCAGCGCGTCATCGGAGTCGTCGAGGAGCAGGTCGCCGGCGGGCTGGGAGACATCGAGTACCGTACCGACCTGCGCGTTCTCGTGCAGCCAGGTCGACACCTGACCGTCCGGTGCGCCGTCCACACCACGCACACGCTTCACGGTGACGCGCAGCGCTGCCCCGGGTGCAGACGAGGAGATCGTGTACTGCCGGGGCTGGCGCGTGCCGTCCGGGAGGTCGACGGCGACGGCCACGTACTGCCCGGTCCGATGGGGCGCCCGCTGACCGTCCACCGGCTCCAGGACGAGGGAGATGACGTCGCGGGCCTCCTCCACCCGCTCGATGACGCGGTGCGGCCGCCACGGGTGGTCCGGGTCTGTGCCCGCCTCCGCGTAGAGCCGCGCCTCCTCCGCGATGAGCGAGCAGCCGAAGAGCCAGTACACCTCATCCCACGCGGCGTGCACCGCCGGTGTGACCGCCTCGCCGAGGACCTCATCGACGGCGGCCAGGAGATAGCGGCCCACGATCGCGTACTGACGGGCCGACACCCCCAGCGAGACGTGGCGGTGGGCGATACGTCGCATCACCGGGGAGAAGTCCGGCGCGTCGGGATCGATGAGGTGGACGGCGAACGCCACGACGGACGCCGCCAGTGCCTTGGGCTGATCGCCCTGCGCCTGATGCGCGCGGTTGAAGACGTTCAACAGCTCCGGATGCGCCTCGAACATGCGCCGATAGAACAGGGTGGTGATCTCGTCGGCGTGAGAGGCGACGACGCCCGCGGTGGCGCGGACGATGGCTTCGGAATCCGTGGAGAGCTGCATGGCTGCCTTTCGGTCGGTGTCCGTTCAGCCTCTCGACGACGAGCGCGCCACGTCGCCGCGGATACCGTGGAAAACAGGACTCCGCCCCGCTTTCACCTCACGTAGCCGTAGGACTCGACCCGCGGGAACGCGAGTCCATCGCCTTCGCCCGTCCACACGCCGGTGAAGCGCAGCACGACATCGTCTCCGGCGTCGAGCGGCCCGTTCCACGTGACGGTGTTCTCCGCCGCGGAAGGGCGGCCGGAGGTCGCTTCCAGCGTCGACGCTGCCCAGGTCGAGTCGTCGAGGAGGCCGTCCAGGCGGAACGTGAGCGCGCTCTTCGTGGAGTCCACCTCGCCGTTGTTGAGGAACTGCATGGTGTACGTCACGGTGTCCCCCACCTGGGGATCGGTCGGGCTCATGTTGAACGTGTACTGGAAGAAGAGACAGGCAGGCCCGACGCGCTGCGCGAGCACGCCCGTGCTCAGCGGCTTCGACACGGCCGGGTCCGCAGGTGTCGCCTCCGCGTGAGCGGCGGGAGCGAGCGTCGCTCCACCGAGCGAAAGAGCGGCCGCGACGCCGAGGGCGGCAGAGGCACGGGCAATGAGCGTCTTGGTCATGAGAGATGCCTTTCTCCGACGCGCTGCGGCGTCGGCGTGGTCGTCGAGGGAAACTCCTCGACGACCACTAGACGCCGAATGGCACGATCGATCACGCGACGACGAAGAAGTCGTCGCGCGATCGATCTGCCTGGCCTCTCCTAGTCCTCAATCACCGACGCGACCCGCCACCCGATGGCGGACGCCGAGCGCTGTCAGTCCCGCAAGCAGCAGCAGCGCTCCCAGGGCGAACGGGCCGGCGGGTCCCTCGGATCCGGTCAAGGCGAGCTCACCACCCGGAGGGGGCGGCGGAGTGACGGCGGTCCCATTGGTGAGGACCACCCCGAGCGTCGCGTCTTCGGAGATCGTGAGCGTCGCGCCGTCGTCGCCGACGTCGACTCCTGCGCCGGTGAAGTGCGGGCTCTTCCACGTGACGCCCTCCACGGCGATCGGCGCCTTCTCGCGGAGCGTGACGACCGTTCCCGCCGGCAGATCCGCGAGTCCCTCGCTCTCGCCGGCACGGAGCGCGAGTTCACCGGTGACGGAACGCCCCGCGAGCTCGTACGAGTACTCCACGGTGAAGGTCTGGTGCGCAGGAACGAGGGAGGCCCCCGCCCCCGTGACCTTCTTGGTCACCGTGAAGCCCCCGACCGGCGGCGGCGTGACCGTCGTCGGGTTGGTGAGCGTCACCGCGACTGTCGTGCCCCGTGCGATGGTGACGGTCGCGCCGCCATCGGTGATCGCCACATCGGTGCCGGAGAAGACCGGCGCCTGCCAGGTCACGCCGTCGACGTCCGCAGGCGTGACCTCAGACAGGGTGACGACCGTGCCGGCCGGCAGATCTTTCAGACCATCGGTCTGCCCGGATCGCAAGGCGAGCTCGCCCTCAACCGTCTGTCCTGCGCGCTGATACGAGTAGGCCACCCGGAACTCGCGATCGTCGGGCACCAGAGCCGCCCCCGGACCGCTGAGCTTCTTTGTCACCGTGAACGCGCCGACCGGAATCACCCCCTCGCCGTCTCCCCCACCCTGCGAGTAGATGACCGGCGTGCTCTCGGCGACCCACCGGGAGCCGGTCACGGTGTTGTGGAATGCATCACCGGGACGGACGTCGGCGGGCAGTGCGGTCTTGTACCGGAGCACGTAGATCGCGTCGGCGACGATCGGCGCGTCCACCGTCACCGTGAACGACTCGGAGCTGACCTCCGTGACGGTGAAGTCGCTGCCCGACTGCAGCCCGGTCGACACGGTGTACTTGCCTCCCGCCCAGTCCTTCGCGAGCACGTACGCCACGGTGACGGAGGCGGGATCGAGCACGAGGCCGGCCGTGAACGTGTCGCTGAGCGTCGGAGCCTCCCCGGCCAGCACGGAGGACGGGATGTTCACGCCCCACGCGATGTTCCGACCGTCGAGCGTCACGTCGCCCCACTTGGTCGGGGTCGTCGGCGCAGGGAACTCCGGGACCGGCCCGATCCCGCCGGGAACGTCGACCGGGACGACGGTTCCGCCGCCCGTCGTGAACGGGATCTCCGTCAGTGTGGTCTCCTCGTCCGCCCTGGCGCGGAAGTGCAGGGTGCCGCTGACGTCGGTGTGGCTGTCCACGTAGTCCGTGAGCGTGCACACGAGCTCACCGGTCGACACCTCGCACGTTCCGACGGTCTGGCCATCCGGTGCCGTCAGGGCGAAGGAATCCCGCACCCCGGTCAGGCTCGGGCTCGTCGGAAAGGCAAGGCGGAACGTGTCTCCCGCGGTCGCCGTGTCCGGCACTGCCCAGGTCGCTTCGAACGCGATCCGGTCCCAGACCTTGATCTGGTCGGTGGGTTCGGTGATGGTCAACGAGGTGATCCCCGCGACCTCCGCAGCGCGGGCCGTGGCCGGCGTCGCGATGACGGCCGCCAGGGCCGCCAGACAGATCGCGAGCAGAGCACCCACGAACGTCGTCAGGCGCGTTCCCCGCGCGCCCGATCTGATTGCATGCTGAATGACTGGCACTTTCGACTCCCCAGATGATCGATGAACTCGCGCATTTGGCTTCTTCCGCGCGAGTGATGTCCCCAGGAAGGGATGCAGAACGGCACGTTCTGTTACGCGGTTCGGCCGAACGGGTTTCTCGCGGCACACGCAATATGCCGTGATCCTGCGGAAAACGGCGTCATGAAACGGTCACCTCGTCATCTCTCCTGTGACGGATCGCTTCCCCTTCCGACGCGTCCGTCCGTCTGTAGAGGCATTCGCCGTCTACCTGGTGCCGGGGGCATCGTTGTCTCTCCCCGCTCCCGGCACCTCCTTTCGCAGCGCATCGATGCTCCACCGGTAGCGCTTCAGCCCCGCGAGCAGGATCGCGGCGGCCGTGAAGACGAAGACCGGGTATCGGAATGGCGCAAGCGGCCCGAGGAAGACGAGCATCGTCACGCCGAACGTCACCGTGAGCAGCGCGGCGACTCCCGCCGCGAGCCGGGTCCACAGCCCGACGGCCAGCAGCAGAGCGAGGATGGTCTCCAGAGCCGTCGCCAGCACGGCCGCCGTGTCCACCACCAGGTCGACGGGGACAGGGACGAGCTGCGCCGTGTACGCACGGAAGATCGTCCACGATCCCCACGACACGCCATCAGCCCCCGGGCCGCCGAGGAGCCCGAAGCGGTCGGCGACGGCGAGGGCGAAACTCGCCGCGATCGCGAGACGCAACGCGATCTGCCCCACGTCCTCGATCCGACGACGGGTCTCCGCGTTCGGCACACTCGTGGTCGTCATGGCTCCTGCTCCGATCCGGAGGCTGACGGGCGTCGAGACCTCCAGAGGAGAGACGGGAGAACGCGGCGACGATTACGACGGACGAGACGGGTAGTAGGGCGGGTCGGACTTGAACCGACGATCGTTGGGTTATGAGCCCACTGCCTTAACCAGCTTGGCCACCGCCCCGTACCGCCCAGCCTAGCGGGGCAGGGCCTTACGCTTCCGTTGCGCGGACGTGCGTCGCCGCGTGCTCCAGGTAGATCGCCGCGTTCGCCACCAGAGAGGCACGCTCGTCGTCCGACAGCGCCCTGCGCACCTTCGCGGGAACACCGGCGACCAGGGAACCCGGCGGCACCTCGGTCCCGCCGAGCACCACGGCTCCGCCGGCGATCAGGCAGCCCTCTCCGATCACGGCACCGCTGAGGACGACGGCCCCCATGCCGATGAGAGAGCCGTCACCGATCGTGCAGCCGTGCACCACCGCGTTATGGCCTATGGACACCTGGGAGCCGACGACGACGGGATGCCCGGCGTCGACGTGGATCGACACGTTGTCCTGGACGTTGCTGCCCGGACCGATGATGATGGGCGCCGAGTCACCGCGGAGCACGGCGTTGTACCAGACGCTCGCACCGGGTCCGAGGGAGACCGCGCCCACGATGCGGGCGCCGTCCGCGACGAAGGCCGTGTCGTCGAGCTCGGGGATGCGATCCGGGAGGGCGAGGATGGAAGCTCCGGCAGCGATGCTCATGAGGCGAGACTACCCTCACTTCCGCGGAATCACGCGGAAGTGAGTGGAGCCTCAGCTTCCTTGCGGAATGTCTGAGGCTGAGTAGCGTTGTACTCGTCAGTCATGGAACTTCATTCGGAGGAGCACAAGATGAGCAAGGCCCAGACCGTTTCCACCACCGCCATCGACCCGACTGTCGCCGCCGGTGCGGCGCAGTTCCTCTCCCCCGTCGTCCTCGGTCTCCAGGCGCTGACCGTCAACGGCAAGCAGGCGCACTGGCACGTCCGCGGCGCCAACTTCGTCGGCGTGCACGAGCTGCTCGACACGATCGTCGCCCACGCCGGTGACTTCGCCGACACCGCCGCCGAGCGCATCGTCGCTCTGGGCCTCCCGATCGACGCGCGTGTGAACGCCGTCGCCGAGAAGGCCGGCGCCACCGGCGTTCCGGCCGGCTTCGCGCAGTCGGACGAGCTGATCCGCGCCGTGATCGCCGACATCGACGCGATCCTCGTCGATGTGAAGGCCGCTGTGGAAGGCCTCGACGAGGTCGACCTCACGAGCCAGGATGTGGCGATCGAGATCCAGCGCGGCCTCGAGAAGGACCGCTGGTTCCTCGTGTCGCACATCGCGGCCTGACACCACGTTCACGACGAAGGGCGGCTCCGATACGGGGCCGCCCTTCGTCGTGTGCGCGCCGCCTCAGGCAACGTGCGTGAGGCGGCCGCCGAGCAGCGTCGTGGTGACGGGCATCGTCCGGAGCCCCGCCGCGTCAGCGATGCGAGGATCCCTCCCGAGGATCACGATGTCGGCGCTCTGACCGGGACGAAGAGATGTGCGGACACTCGCTTCGAGCGCCTGCTCCAGCGTCAGCCGCTCCTCCGGATGCCAGGCAGCACGGTCGTCGTCAGTCCGCCAGACGGCCGCGGAGATCGCGTGCCAGGGGTCGAGCGGGGCGACCGGCGCGTCGGACCCGAAGCGCACCTCCGCGCCTGCCGCCCGCAGCGAAGCGAGCGGATAGCCGATGGCCGTCTGACCGGCCCAGTGGTACTCGACCAGGTCGCGGTCGTCCACCGCATGCTGGGGTTGGACGCTCGCGCGCACCCCGAGCCGGGCGAATCGAGCCAGATCCGCGTGCCGCACCAGTTGCGCGTGCTCCATCGACCCCGTGGCACCGGAAGCGCCGAAGGCGTCGAGGGCCGCCGTCACGGCGCGATCGCCGATCGCGTGCACGGCGACCTCGATCCCGGCTCCCGCCGCCGTGGTCAGCAGCGCCGTGAGTTCGTCCGGAGGTACAGTCAGCACCCCGTAGTTCGCGGAGTCGCCGGGGTAGGAGTGTGAGCACGCCGCGGTACGGGTGCCGAGCGAGCCGTCGCTGATGACCTTCAACGACCCGACCCGCACGAGGGATCCGACCAGCCCGGTCGGATCCGACACCGCGAGGCGCTCCCCTGTCCGGAGGCCCGCGGTGATCGCCCGATCGAGATCCGCCCGATAGAACGCGAACTCGACACGGTGCGCGGCGAAGCCCGCGAGGATCCGTCGCGGCCAGGCATCGGCGTTCCACGCCATGTCGAAGTCGACCAGACCGGTCACGCCACGCGCTGCGGCCGCCGCCCCCGCACGGGTGACCGCCTCATCGCTGTGGGCAGGGTCGACGGCATTCAGGCGGCGGGAGATCTCGAACGCGTCCTCCTCGCGGAGCAGACCGTCGTCCCCGCGGAAGCCCTCGCGCGCCAAGGCCGCCGAGTTCAGCCAGACGCTGTGCACGTCCGCGTTGATCAGGTAGGTCGGCACGACGCCGGTTTCGGCATCGAGCGCGGCCACGGATGGCCGATCAGGCCACAGCGCGTCCCGGAACCCCGTGCCGATCCGTCTTCCATCGGGGAGGACCGGAGCGCCGCGCATCAGTCTCGCGGCCGCTGCGGCCGAGTCCGCCTCGTCCAAGGGCACGCGCTCCGCCGCCAGAGCCCACTGCACGGTGTGCACGTGGTTGTCCCACAGCCCGGGGACCGCCCAGGCACCGTCGGCCTGGATGACCTCGCCGCGCGCCGGCAGGGCACCGGTCGGCGCGATGTCGACGATGCGTCCGTGGGCGAGGTGGAGGTCGACCGGCTCATCGTCCAGCAGGAACTCCCGCCCCGGACCCACGGGGCGGACGGCACGGACCGTTCCGACCTCGACTCCGAGGGCGCTCACGCCCCGCCACCCGTCCGTGCGTCCTGTGCACGACGCATCTCCGCGGCGAGGGCGGCGTTCTCATACGGGCCCTCGGCGTGCAGCGCCGCGATCACCGCCTCGATGGTCTCCGCGGGCTTGTTCTGGCTCAGCTTCCGCTTGGCGACGACCTTCGTCGGGGCGAGGCGGAAGCCGACCGTTCCGGATTCGAGTCTCTCGATGAAGGCCGCGTCGTTCGGACGCTCCCACATCAGGCGCGGGTCGGGCAGGCGCGACTCGAACCGCGCGACGAGGGCATCGAGCACACGGAGATTCTCCGCGGTGCTGAGGATCTCGGGAACGCCCGACAGGTGCACCGCGGTGTAGTTCCAGGTGGGGACGGCGGGGACGTCGCCGTACCAGCCCGGCGAGACGTACCCGTGCGGCCCTTGGAAGGCAAGCAGGATCTCCCGGTCCCCCAGACCGTGGATGGCGTCGTCCGGGCGGCCCACGTGCCCCACGACCGTCAGATCATCGCGGTCGTCGTCGAGGAGGACGGCATAGTGCGAGGCGACCAGACCATCCTCAGGCGCACTCACCACCGTCGCCCACGGGTTGGCGTCGATGACGCGGCGGATCTCGGCCACATCGGCGAGCGTGAAGCTCGGATTCTGTCGCATGGATCCCAGCCTAGAGCGGCGGAAGCCCCGGGGATCCCGCCCTCAGGCCTGACAGCGCGGGCACCAGTACAGCTTGCGGGCGCCGATCTCCTCCAGGGCGATCTCGGTCCCGCACACCCGGCACGGTAGGCCGGCGCGGTGGTAGACCCAGTGGCGGTCGTCGCGGCTGGCCATCGCGGCGCGGTACTGCTCAGGAGACAGTCCGTCCATGGTCATCATCTGACCGGTCTCCACACCGATGGCCAGCAGCCGCACCCAGTCGTGCCAGAGCGCCCTGACGACATCCTCCGGGACGTCGCGGCCCGGCGTGTGCGGGTTCAGGCGCTGCCGGTAGAGCATTTCGGCGCGGTACACGTTGCCGATGCCGCTGACGACCGCCTGGTCCATCAGCAGCAGCGCGATCGGGGTCGGCTTCTTCCGCACGGCGCGGACGAACCGCTCCTCGTTCTCCGCCGGATCGCCGACGAGCGGATCGGGGCCGAGCTTGGCCACGGTCGCCAGCATCTCCTCCGGCGTCTGCAGCACGCACGCGGTGGGACCGCGCAGGTCGGCCACGGTGATGTCGGTCATGAGACGGAGACGCACCTGACCCACCACGGGCGGGGGCCATTCGTCGACCTCGTCGGTCAGCCCCTTGGTCTGCTCGGACATCCGCACGTGGACCCTGGCGCGACGCGGAGCCCCGATCGAGGCGAGGGAGTTCTCCCCCGCGTCGTCGAGGATCGCCTCGTCGAAAGTGGTGCCGCGCTGATTGGTCTGTCCCATCCGGCCGTTGGCCGACGCGATGGTGGGATCGACGAGGATCTCCCCCGCGAAGTCCCACGCGCCGTAGAGGCCGAGGTGCACACGCAGCCAGAGGTCGCCCTCCGCCTCGAGGAACATCTGCTTGCCGACGGCCTGCACGCTCACGGCCTGGCGCCCGTCGAGCACGGCGGCGCCCTCGGCGAAACGTCCCTGCGGGCTGGAGGCGCTCATCGTCTTGCCGACGAAGTTGCGATCGAACTGCCGCGCGATGCGGTGGACGGAATGTCCCTCGGGCATGTCAGGCCCGGGGGTCCGGGAGGAGCGAGCCGTCGCGCTCGAAGTCGGCGATCTGTCCGATGCGCCGGACGTGCCGCTCGTCGCCGGAGAACGGCGTGGCGATGAACCTGTCGATGAACGCCGTGACCTCGTCGTAGGTGTGCTGACGCGCGCCGATGGAGATGACGTTCGCGTCGTTGTGCTCCCGCGCGAGCTCGGCCGTGGAGAGGTTCCAGACGAGCGCCGCGCGGACCCCGGCGACCTTGTTCGCGGCGATCTGCTCGCCGTTGCCCGAGCCGCCGAAGACGATACCGAGCGCCGGCACCCCTGTCGCCTGATCGACGACGACGGCCTGCGCCGCCCGGATGCAGAAGGCCGGGTAGTCGTCGAGCGCGTCGTACTCCACCGGACCGTGGTCGATCACCTCGTGCCCCGCGGCGCGGAGATGCTCCTGCAGCCGCGTCGAGAACTCGAGTCCGGCGTGATCGGTGGCGATGTGGATGCGCATGGTCTCCATCCTAGGATCCGGTGTCCGGGACTCAGGGGGCGATGCCGGCCGCCGCGGGCTTGAACCCCGCGCGCACGTTCTCGCAGCACCCGGGACGGCAGACGTCGAACGCGCCGGGCAGATCGGTGACGTGCGGACGCTCCGCGTTCGGGCGACCCTGCAGGCGCTCCTCGATGAGGTCGACGATGCCCTCCACGAACGCCTCGCGGACGCCGGGCGTCGGCGTGCGGACGAAGGCGAGGCCCGCCTCCTCCGCGGCCTCGGCGGCCTCGGTGTCGAGATCCCAGAGGACCTCCATGTGGTCGCTCATGAAGCCGACGGGGACCACGATGACCGCCTTACGACCGCGCACCGGGAGCTCCGCGATCACGTCGCAGACATCGGGCTCCAGCCAGGGCTGCGACGCGGGGCCCGAACGGGACTGGTAGACGAGCTCCCAGGGCACATCGGCGGCTCCCGGGATGGCCGCCCGCACCTGCTCCATCGTCCACTCCGACACGGCGAGGTGCTGCGCGGCATAAGCCCCACCCTCGCCCCAGTCGATATCGCGGGCGCCGGAGCGCTCGGCGTCGGCCGTCGGGATGCTGTGCGTGGAGAAGAGGACCTGGATCTCTGTCGGCGCGAAGCCCTGGTCGAGATAGCCCTGCACCGACTCCCGCACGCCCGCCTCGAAGGCCTCGACGAAGCCGGGGTGGTCGTAGAAGGGACGGATCTTGTCGATGGTGACCGTCTCGCCGAGGCCGGTGTCCGTCAGTACGCGAGCGAAGTCCTCGCGGTACTGGCGGCAGCTGGAGAACGAGCTGTACGCGCTCGTGGCGAAGGCGAGGAGGGTGGTGTGACCGTTCGCGGACGCCTCGGGCAGCACGTCCTCCAGGTACGGACCCCAGTTGCGGTTGCCCCAGTACACGGGGAGGTCGATCCCCCGGGCCACGAGCGCCTTCTCCAGCGCGTCCTTGAGCACACGGTTCTGGCCGTTGATCGGGCTCACCCCGCCGAAGTGACGGTAGTGGTGCGCGACCTCCTCCAGACGCTCATCCGGGATGCCCCGACCGCGCGTCACGTTCCGGAGGAAGGGGATCACGTCCTCCTGACCCTCCGGGCCGCCGAAGCTCGCCAAGAGGATGGCGTCGTAGGCGACGGGCGTGGTCACATAGGGGGCGCCGCCGGCAGCGGCGGGCGAGGCAAAGGGAACGACATTCGGCTCGATCGCGGTCACCCCTCCATCTTCCCACCTCCGCGGACGACGAGCGTCCGCACGACCGTGACTATCCCCGGTCCGTGAGGATCGACGGCGCGCGCGTCGCTCTGGCGTAGGCTGTCATGGTTGCCGTCGGCGCCAACTGCGCCGACCCCGGTTACATCCCCTCACCCCTGGGAGTACAGCTTTGCCTGGAGAGAACCTCACCCGAACCGAAGCGCAGGAGCGCCGCGACGTCGTCGACACGCACTCCTATGAGGTCGCCCTCGATCTGACCAAGGGCGCCGAGGTCTTCGGCTCCCGGAGCGTCGTGCGCTTCTCCGCGTCCCCCGACAGCTTCACCTTCATCGACCTCATCGCCCGTGACGTGCGCGAGATCTCGCTCAACGGAGAGCAGCTCGACCCGCGCGAGGTCTTCGCAGACTCCCGGATCGCGCTCGCCGGTCTGCAGGAGGAGAACGTCCTCGTCGTCGACGCCGACTGCCTCTACACGAACACCGGCGAGGGCCTGCACCGCTTCGTCGACCCGGTGGACGGCGAGGTGTACCTCTACTCGCAGTTCGAGGTGCCCGACTCCCGTCGCGTGTTCGCCGTCTTCGAGCAGCCCGACCTCAAGGCCACCTTCCAGTTCACGGTGACCGCTCCCGCGGAGTGGAAGGTCGTCTCCAACTCCCCCACGCCCGAGCCGATCGTCCACGACGACGGCGTCTCGGCCACCTGGGGCTTCGAGCCCACGCCCCGGATCTCCTCCTACATCACGGCTCTCGTCGCAGGACCGTACGAGGCCACCTTCTCGGAGCTCACCAGCGCGTCCGGCCGGGTGATCCCGCTCGGCGTCTACGGCCGCAAGAGCCTCTGGCAGCACCTCGACGCCGACTACATCTTCGACAAGACCCGAGAGGGCTTCGCCTACTTCGAGTCGAAGTTCGGCGTGCCGTACCCGTTCGCCAAGTACGACCAGCTCTTCGTGCCGGAGTTCAACGCCGGCGCCATGGAGAACGCGGGCGCCGTGACGTTCACCGAGACGTACGTCTTCCGCAGCAAGGTCACGGACGCCGTCAAGGAGCGTCGCGTCGTCACGATCCTGCACGAGCTCGCGCACATGTGGTTCGGCGACCTCGTCACCATGAAGTGGTGGAACGACCTCTGGCTGAACGAGTCGTTCGCCGAGTGGGCCTCGACCATCGCGACCGCCGAGGCGACCGAGTGGACCGAAGCCTGGACCACGTTCAACGCCATGGAGAAGACCTGGGCCTACCGCCAGGACCAGCTCCCCTCGACCCACCCGATCGTCGCCGAGATCAACGACCTCGAGGACGTGCAGGTGAACTTCGATGGGATCACCTACGCCAAGGGCGGCTCCGTCCTGAAGCAGCTCGCCGCGTGGGTCGGCATCGAGGCGTTCTTCGCCGGTGTCTCGCAGTACTTCCAGAAGCACTCCTGGGGTAACACCGAGCTCAGCGACCTGCTGTCCGAGCTGGAGGCCACGAGCGGTCGCGACCTCGGCACCTGGTCCAAGAAGTGGCTGGAGACGGCCGGCGTCAACACTCTCGAGCCGGTCGTGGCCGAGGACGACAACGGGAAGATCTCGCGCTTCGCCATCACTCAGACGGCTCTGGCCGACTACCCGACCATCCGTCCGCACCGTCTCGGCATCGGCTTCTACTCGCTGCAGGACGGCGCGCTCACGCGCACCCACCACATCGAGGTGGACGTGGACGGTGACCGCACCGAGGTGCCCGAGCTCCAGGGCCTGGCTCGCCCCGATCTCATCCTCCTCAACGACGACGACCTCGCGTACGCGAAGATCCGTCTCGACGAGAAGTCGCTCGCGACCGCGATCGCCCACCTCGCCGACATCCACGACCCCCTCGCCCGCTCGCTCGTGTGGGGTGCGGCCTGGGACCAGACCCGCGACGCGGAGACGCCCGCATCCGACTACATCGACCTCGTCCTCGGCAACATCGGTCGGGAGACCGAGTCCACCACGGTCCGGACCACGCTCGCGCAGCTGCGGACGGCCGCGACGCTCTACGTCGCTCCGGCGGAGCGCGAAACCGCACGGCTGAAGGTGGCCGACGGTCTCTGGGCGCTCGCCGAGTCGGCGGAGGCCGGCAGCGACAGCCAGCTCCAGTTCGTCACCGCCTTCGCGAACAACCTGGTGACGCCGGAGCACGCCGGCATCGTCGGCCGTCTGCGCTCGGGCGAGGAGACGCTCCCCGGACTCGACGTGGACGCCGACCTGAGCTGGCAGCTCCTCGTCGGCCTTGCGACGATCGGTGCGACCGACGCCGGTGCCATCGACGCCGCGCTGGCCGCCGACAACACGGCCAAGGGCGCGGAGTTCGCCGCGCAGGCGCGCGCGGCTCTTCCGGACGCCGGAGCGAAGCAGCAGGCCTGGGACGCGCTGATCGCGCGCGACGACGCCCCGAACACGATCGTCCGCTCCGCAGCCCTCGGTTTCGTCCACCCGGCGGGTGCCGAGGTGCTCGGTGCCTTCGTGTCGCAGTACTTCGACATGCTCCTGCCGGTGTGGGAGTCGCGGACCTACCAGATCGCCCAGTACCTGGTCGTCGGGCTGTTCCCCACCGCGCTCGCGGACGTCGCCCTGCGCGACGCGACGCGCGGATGGCTCTCCGCGCACCAGGACGCGCCGCCCGCGCTGCGCCGTCTCGTTCTGGAGAACCTCGCGGACGTGGAGCGCGCTCTCGCCGCGCAGTCCCGCGACGCCGAGGACTGACCCTCCGCCACCGACACGACACGGGCCTCTGCCGCCGCTCTTCCAGCCGGCGCAGAGGCCCGCTCGGTACCATCGAGACGATGCTGATTTCCGCCGAGACGACCCCCGCGCCGACGCCCGCCGAACTCCCGCCGTGGGTGCAGGACATGCTCGCCGTGCTGACCACGGTCGGCGGCAAGCTCCTCCAGATCGCGATGATCATCGGCGCCTGCGTCCTCATCGCGCTCGTGCTGCGCCGGGTGATCACCCGCGTCGTGCACCGCATCGTGGACACCGCCAAGAACAAGGCCGCCGTCGACGACACGCAGGCGCTGGAACGCTCCCCGCTCGCGGACATGCGCCTCGTGCAGCGCACCCGAACGCTCGGCACCATCCTGCAGAACATCGTGAACGTGATGCTCGTCATCATCGCGATCATCCTCATCGTCAACGCGATCGACAACGCTCTCCTCGGATCGCTCACCCTCCTCACGGCAGCGGTCGGCGCCGGCCTGGGTTTCGGCGCCCAGAACATCGTCAAGGACGTGCTGAACGGGATCTTCCTCGTCGCCGAGGACCAGATCGGCATCGGAGACGTCGTCGACCTCGGGCTGGCGAGCGGCGTCGTCGAATACGTCAGCGTGCGCGTGACCCAGGTGCGGGACGTGAACGGGACGCTCTGGTACGTCCGCAACGGCGAGGTCACCCGCATCGGGAACATGTCGCAGGGCTGGGCGCGGGCGATCGTCGACATCGGTGTCGCCCCGGATTCCGACCTCGAGCAGGTCGAGCACATCCTTCTGGAGACCGCGCAGGGACTGGCGAAGGACCCGAAGTGGCGCACGCGCATCGTGGAGAAGCCGGAGCTGTGGGGCCTCGAGTCCATCGACGGGGATGCGCTCGTCGTCCGGGCCGTCATCAAGACCAGGGCGAACGCGCGGGACGACGTGGCACAGGAGCTCCGACGCCGCCTCCGGGCCGCTCTGCTGGAGAAGGAGATCGACGTGCCGCGTCTCGCGGACGTCGTGCCCACAGGACTGGAGGGCGCGCGCCGCGTCCGGGGCGCCAACCCGCCGAAGACGCGCCCCAACGCCGTCACCGGGGTGCCCGTCATCCCCGACCGCGGCATCTGGCGACGCAAGAAGAACACCGGCGGCGACGGGAGTGCAGACAAGTGACGTTCTACGACGAGGTCGGCGGCCGCGAGACGTTCGCGAAGATCGTCTCGGTGTTCTATCGCGAGGTCGCCCTCGATCCCGTGCTCAAGCCGATGTACCCGGAGGAAGACCTCGGTCCCGCGGAGGAGCGGCTGCTGCTGTTCCTCGAGCAGTACTGGGGCGGCCCGACCACCTACGGCGAGACCCGAGGGCACCCCCGGCTGCGGATGAGGCACATGCCGTTCCATGTGGATCCCGACGCACGCGATCGTTGGCTCCGTCACATGCGCACGGCTCTCGACGAGGCGCAGTTGTCCCCGTTGCACGAAACCACCCTCTGGGACTACCTGGAGCGCGCCGCCTATGCCATGGTGAACACATTCGAGCCGTCCGGCATCGGCACGGCACCCCAGGGGCGCACGACCCTGGAGACCCGCTCCCGTCAGGAATCAACGGAGAACCCATGACGACCACACCCCCGACCGCAGACGTCCTGGTGATCGGTTGGGGGTTGGCGGGTCTCGTCGCGGCCGCGGAAGCCCTCGAGGCCGGGCGCCGCGTCGTCATCGTCGACCAGGAGCCCCGCACGAACCTCGGCGGGCAGGCGTGGTGGTCCTTCGGCGGGCTGTTCCTCGTGGACTCCCCGGAGCAGCGCCGCCTCGGCATCAGCGACTCGCTCGAGCTCGCGACCCAGGACTGGTTCGGTACCGCGGGATTCGACCGACCCGAGGACGAGTGGCCACGGCGCTGGGCCGAGGCCTATCTGCAGTTCGCGGCCGGCGAGAAGCGCTCGTGGCTCCGTGCCCGCGGCGTCGGCTTCTTCCCGGTGGTCGGGTGGGCCGAGCGGGGCGGCTACGGCGCCCTCGGCCCCGGCAACTCAGTCCCTCGCTTCCACATCACGTGGGGCACCGGGCCGGGGATCGTCGCCCCGTTTGCGGCCGCCGTCGAGCAGGGTGAGCGCGAGGGACGACTCACCGTCCTCGCCAGACACCGCGTCGAGGAGCTCATCCTCACCGACGGACGCGTGACCGGCGCGCGCGGGAGCGTGCTGGCGTCGGATGGTGCCGCACGCGGCATCCCCTCCTCGCGCGAGGTCATCGGCGCCTTCGAGATCGACGCGACGGCGACGATCGTGGCCTCGGGGGGCATCGGCGGAAACCATGACCTCGTCCGCGCGGCCTGGCCCCCGCGCCTCGGCACTCCCCCGGCGCACATGCTCTCCGGCGTGCCCGCCTATGTCGACGGCTCGATGCAGGCCGTGAGCGCCACCGCCGGCGCCCGCCTCATCAACGGCGACCGGATGTGGCACTACGTGGAGGGCATCACGAACTGGAACCCGGTGTGGCCGCAGCACGGCATCCGCATCCTGCCAGGGCCGTCGTCGCTGTGGCTCGACGCGACCGGACACCGGCTCCCCGTTCCGCTCTTCCCCGGCTTCGACACCCTCGGCACGCTCGAGCACCTGCGGCGGACGGGCCACGACCACTCCTGGTTCGTGACCTCGCGGCAGATCGTGGAGAAGGAGTTCGCGCTGTCCGGCAGCGAGCAGAACCCCGACCTCACCGGCAAGGATGTGGCGCTGCTGCTCAAGTCCCGCCTCGCGAAGGGGCCGACGGGACCGGTGCAGTCATTCCTCGACGAGGGCGAGGACTTCATCGTCGAGAACGACCTGGAGTCGCTGCTGGAGCAGATGGCGGCTCATCCCGGCGGCGAGCTCCTGGACATCGATGCCGTGCGCCGGGAAGTGGTCGCTCGCGATCGCGAGATGGCGAACGACTTCAGCAAGGATGCGCAGATCGGCATGCTGCGCTCGATGCGGGCCTATCGCGGGGACAAGCTCATCCGCACCGCGGCGCCGCACCGGCTGCAGGATCCCTCCGCAGGACCGCTGATCGCGGTCAAGCTGCACGTGCTGACCAGGAAGTCCCTCGGCGGGATCAACACCGATCTCGACGGTCGTGCCCTGGACGTAGGCGGCGCACCGATTCCTGGCCTCTTCGCCGCCGGTGAGGCCAGCGGCTTCGGCGGCGGGGGCGCGCACGGCTACCGCGCCCTGGAGGGGACATTCCTCGGCGGGTGCCTGTTCTCCGGCCGTCAGGCGGGACGCGCGGCGGCTGCGCTCGGCTGAACCGGCACTGTTCCCTGGTCCTGCCTGCGGTCACGTCAGGCTGTGGAGCCGGTGGCCCGCACCCCCGTCAGTCCGGTGGCGACGGGGCCCCGTGCGAGGACGTGGCCGCGGCGGAACGCGAGCCTCGTCCAGCGGCCGGACCGCGTGACGGTCACGTCCTCTTCACCGGAGATGAAGCCCAGCGCGTCCGCGGCGAACGCCACGCCCCGCGGCAATCCGCCGAGGTCGTCGTCCGGCTCGCCCCAGATGGCCGCGCGAAGCGCGCGCACGGCCTCCTCACCCGACCCCGGTCCCGCACCGTGGGCGACCGCGGAGATGCCCCACTGTGCACGCTGCGCGATGATGGAGGCGGGCAGGACGGACTCCGCGAGCCAGCCCTGCCGCGGGGGCGCGACGCCGGCCCATGCGGGCGAGAGGGCGGTCTCGGGCAGCCCGAGGCGCTGCGGGTCGTCCGTCGGGCTCAGGGCGTCGATCACGAGGTCGCACTCGAGCTCCGGATCGGCACGGACGATGCGCATGGCGAGGATCGTCGGCGTCTGGTCGAAGAGCCCCTGAGGTGCGAGGACCGCCGTCGTGAGCGCCAGGACGCCGTGATGGGCCTGCAGGCGAACCCCTTCGTCAGACACCCGGGCCGCGCGGCCCGTGAACGTGAGGACATCCTTCGCCGTGTCCGGATCGGCGAGCAGGAGCTGAGGGGTCACGCGTTCTAAACTACCAACGAGCGGCGACCCGGGGCCGCGGAGGGGAACACATGAGCGCCGACGAGCACGCCATCCAGACCGTGGAGCGTCTTCTCGACGTCCTCGACCTCGACGCCACCCAGGCGCGGACCACCGAGGACATCTTCACCGGTTCGTCGCACCCGATGCCGAGCGGCCGCATCTACGGCGGTCAGGTGCTCGCGCAGACCCTCGTGGCCGCGGAGCGCACGCTGCCGGAGGACCGGGCCGTCCACTCGATGCACGGGTACTTCCTCCGCCCCGGCGACGCGAGCCAGGGCATCACCATCGCCGTCGACCGCATCCACGACGGCCGCTCGTTCTCCACCCGTCGGACTCAGGCATACCAGAACGGCGTCCCGATCTTCTCGATGATCGCCTCGTTCCAGGACGCCGACCCCGGAGTGGAGCACGCCGAGCCCATGCCCGCCGGTATCCCTGTCCCCGAGGACCTCGTCCCCGATGAGGACCGGGTGCCGGGCCTCGCCGGCGGTGCACGGCGCATGCTGAGCGAGCGCGCCGCGGACATCCGCCACGTCGACTCCCCGCTCTATCTGCCGAACGATGATGAGAGGGTTCCGCGGCAGGCGGTGTGGATGCGGCTGCGTGCCCCGCTCCCCGACGACCAGCGGCTGCATCGGGCCGCGCTCGCCTACCTCAGCGACATGACGATCCAGGAGTCGATCCTGCGCGCTCACGGAGTGTCATGGTCGCTGCCCGGGTTGAAGGTCGCGAGCCTGGACCACGCGATGTGGTGGCATCGTCCGGCCCGCGTGGACGAATGGCTCCTCTACGTGCAGGAGTCGCCGAGCGCCCGGGGCGGTCGCGGTCTGGCCACGGGGCGGGTGTACACCCGTGAGGGCGCGCTGGTCGCGAGCGTCGCGCAGGAGATCATGATCCGCGTCCCGGAGGATCGCTGACCTGCGCTCAGCGGTGGGCGTACTCGATGGAGGGGCCGACGTACGGCTCCCATGCCTCGCGCATCTCCGCGGTCAGCCGCGTCGGCCGCCCGGTCCCCGCGTCGACGAGCACGATGACGGCCGTGGACCGCGCGTAGAGTTCACGCGGCTCGGCGGCCGGGTCGTTGTGCACCTCGTAGCAGACCTCGACGCTCGATCCACCGAGCTTCCCGAACCACATCTGCACCTCCAACGGGCGGCGCTGATACGGCACCGGAGCGAGGTACTCGATCTCCTGCCGCGCGATGAGCGTCAGGATGCCTTCCTCGATCCCGGAGTCGAGGACGGCCGTGGACGGCGCCTGCTCGCCGGGTCCCGCCCGCCAGAACGCGCGGACGCGCGCCTCCTCGAGCAGCTTGAGCATCGAGGTGTTGTTGACATGGTTGAACGCATCCAGATCGCCCCAGCGGAGCTGGATCGGGATGTGCAGGCGGGAACCCGGCGAGTCGGTGCTCATGACCGGCTCAGTCGCGCGTGAGCTTGCGGTGGGTCGAGCGGTGGGGCTTGGCCGCGTCCGGCCCGAGGCGCTCGATCTTGTTCTGCTCGTAGGCCTCGAAGTTGCCCTCGAACCAGTACCACTGGTCGGGCTTCTCGTCCGTGCCCTCGTACGCGAGGATGTGCGTCGCGATCCGGTCGAGGAACCACCGGTCGTGGGTGATGACCACGGCGCAGCCGGGGAACTCGAGCAGCGCGTTCTCCAGGGAGCTCAGGGTCTCGACGTCGAGGTCGTTGGTCGGCTCGTCGAGGAGGAGCAGGTTGCCGCCCTCCTTGAGGGTGAGCGCGAGGTTCAGACGGTTGCGCTCACCACCGGAGAGCACGCCGGCCTTCTTCTGCTGGTCCGGACCCTTGAACCCGAACTTGGACACGTAGGCACGGGACGGGATCTCGGTCTTGCCGACCGTGATGAAGTCGAGTCCGTCGGACACGACCTCCCACAGGGTCTTGTTCGGGTCGATCGACGAACGCGACTGGTCGACGTAGCTGATCTTGACGGTCTCGCCGATCTTCAGGTCTCCGCCGTCCAGGGGCTCGAGACCGACGATGGTCTTGAACAGGGTCGTCTTTCCGACGCCGTTCGGACCGATGACGCCGACGATGCCGTTCGGCGGGAGGCTGAAGCTCAGGCCGTCGATGAGCGAGCGCCCGTCGAAGCCCTTCTTGAGGTTCTTCGCCTCGATGACCACGTTGCCGAGTCGAGGACCGGCAGGGATCTGGATCTCCTCGAAGTCCAGCTTCCTCGTCCGCTCCGCCTCGGCCGCCATCTCCTCGTACCGGGCGAGACGGGCCTTCGACTTGGTCTGGCGGCCCTTCGCGCTGGAGCGGACCCAGTCGAGCTCGTCCTTGAGGCGCTTCGCGAGCTTGGCGTCCTTCTTGCCCTGGATGTCGAGGCGCTCGGCCTTCTTCTCCAGGTACGTCGAGTAGTTGCCCTCGTAGCCGATGAGGCGGCCGCGGTCGACCTCGGCGATCCACTCGGCCACGTGGTCGAGGAAGTACCGGTCGTGGGTGATCGCGATCACGGCGCCCTTGTACGACTGGAGGTGCTGCTCGAGCCAGAGCACGCTCTCCGCGTCGAGGTGGTTGGTGGGCTCGTCGAGGAGCAGCAGGTCGGGCTTCTGCAGCAGCAGCTTGGCCAGCGCCACACGGCGCTTCTCGCCACCGGAGAGCGGAGCGATGGCCGCGTCGCCGGGCGGGGTGCGCAGGGCGTCCATCGCCTGCTCGAGCTGGGAATCGAGGTCCCAGCCGTCCGCCGCGTCGATCTCCTCCTGCAGCGTACCCATCTCCGCGAGCAGCGCATCGAAGTCGGCGTCCGGGTCGGCCATCAGCGCGGAGATCTCGTTGAACCGGTCGACCTTGGCCTTGATGGCGATGCCGTCCTGGATGTTCTCCAGGACCGTCTTCGACTCGTCGAGCTCGGGCTCCTGCATGAGGATGCCCACGGAGTAGCCCGGCGAGAGCTTGGCCTCACCGTTGGAGGGCGTGTCGAGCCCCGCCATGATCTTGAGGATCGTCGACTTTCCGGCGCCGTTGGGGCCGACCATGCCGATCTTCGCGCCCGGCAGGAACGCCATCGTGACGTCGTCCAGGATGAGCTTCTCACCCACCGCCTTGCGGGCACGAACCATGGAGTAGATGTACTCAGCCACCGAAAACCGCTCCTTCTGTTGGCGTCGAAGATCGACACTCCAGCCTACCGGCCGTGAGCGGGCTTATCTGTGTACGCGGGTCACCAGTCGATCGGCCGCGTCACGCCCACGAGACAGCGCCCGCCGGCGAGCTGCGGCATGACGGTGGTCACGACGGCGCCGGTGGAGGGCCCGACCTGTCCGATCAGGCACTCCTCCTCGCCCCAGCGGACCGAGAACTGGATGCTCTCCGCCGGGTTCCCGACCGTGGACTGGTCCGGCGTGAGCTGCATGGCGTCCCGATCGAACCCCGCCGCGACGAGACCGTCGACGTATGCCCGCCCCTCCGCACGCTGCTCCGTGCCCCACACCTGTTCGGCCACTGCGGTGAACACGGGAAGGTTGTCTGCGGCGCTCCCGCCCGGCACCAGAGCAGGCGCGGCCGGCGGTGTCGGCGTGGCACTGGCCGTCCCGGTCGGGGTCGGCGTCACCTCCGGCTCCGGGGCGCACCCGGCGAGGACGGCTGCCGAGAGACCGGCGACGAGCACGAGCGCCGCAGCGCGGGAGTTCAGGACCGATCGGAGCACGAGCAGAGTCTAGGCCGCCTCGCCCTCCGCCGGCTGCTCCCACGCATCGCGCCCTTCCTCATCGGTCGTCGGGACGTCCCCGCTCACCTCCACATCCGTGGGAGACGGACGGGTGCTCGGTCGGTACGCGGTGGTCCCCCACCGCAGATCGTGTCCGATCGTGTCGGCGTCGATGTCGACGCTCGTCCCCTGCTTGCCATTGCTCTCCCACGGTCGTACGCGCAGTCGTCCCGAGACGATGACGCTGTCGCCGACCCTGAGCGATGCGCGCGCATGCTCCGCGAGCTGGCGGAAGGCGGCGATCGAGAACCAGTTGGTCCCCGCATCCACCCACGAGCCGCTCGCTGCGTCGAAGCGCCGGTGCGTGCTCGCCAGCCGGAAGTTCGTGACGGGCACCCCCGCACTCGTCCGCCCCGGGGTGGGCTCCGTCGCGACTCTCCCCACGATGGTCACGGTGTCGATCATGCGTTCGTCCTCTCGCTGCCGGCTCAGTGGCCGGATGCCCTCCAGCGTGCACCTCGCGGAGCAGGTTGCAGGGGCACGATCGCGCGATCTGTGGACGGGCTAAGGCAACCGTCATCCGTGCAGAAGAAGCCAGGTCACCGCCGGATATCGATGCGCGGACCAATGTCGGTGGTCGGTCGTATGTTCGAACCATGGAAGGAGAGACCATGACCGCCACCACCACCGCTTCGATCCCTGCTCCCGGAAACCCCCTCGTGGCCCCGCCGCTCGCGTCCCGGCGAGAGCACCTCGTCCGTGCCGCCGATCACCTGTGGCGCGTACAGGACAGCCGCGAGCACGTCCTCGGCCACCTGCGCGTGGTGGCCGATCCTCTCGGCCTCCGGTACCGGGCGGAGCGGCTCCATCTGGCGACGGGTGACTTCCGGCTGATCGGCGAGTTCTGGCGCGCGGACGACGCCGTCGACGCGCTGCGACACTGCTGACCTCCGGTCGACGTGACCGGCGATCACTGGCGCCCCCGGCAGGATTCGAACCTGCGACCAAGAGATTAGAAGGCTCCTGCTCTATCCCCTGAGCTACGGAGGCGGACATCTCTACCGTACCGCGCTCCCCCGGCGGATGTCGGGGCCGTCGATAGGATGGCGACATGGTGACTGCTTCCGAGAACGACCGCCTCGTCTGGATCGACTGCGAGATGACGGGACTCGATCTCGCCATCGATGAACTGGTCGAGATCGCGGTGGTGGTCACCGACTTCGAGCTGCGTCCGCTCGACCCCGGCTTCCAGGTCGTCATCCGTCCGAGCGCGGACGCCCTCGCGCACATGAACGACTTCGTCACCGCGATGCACGAGACCTCCGGGCTCATCGAGGAGATCCCGCAGGGGATCAGCCTCGAGGAGGCGGAGGAACAGACGTTGGCCTACATCCGCCGCTTCGTCCCGCTGGAGCGCCGCGCGCCCCTCGCCGGCAACACGATCGGCACCGACCGGATGTTCCTCGCGAAGTACATGCCACAGGTCGACCAGTGGCTGCACTACCGGAACGTCGACGTCTCCAGCATCAAGGAGCTTTCCCGCCGCTGGTACCCGCGGGTGTTCTTCCAGGCACCTGCCAAGGACGGCGGGCACCGCGCGCTGGCGGACATCCTCGAGTCGATCCGCGAGCTGCGTTACTACCGCGAAGCCGTCTTCGTCGACGAACCGGGACCTTCCAGCGATGATGCGAAGGAGATCGCCGCCCGCACGGTGTCGGAGTTCACCTCGAACATGTAATAGACTCGTGGGGTTGCCTGTTTCGGCGGGCGCATGGTGGGTATAGCTCAGCTGGTAGAGCGCCTGGTTGTGGTCCAGGAGGTCGCGGGTTCAAGCCCCGTTACTCACCCCAGTAAGGAGTAGGGCGGGCGGGGGATAAACCCCCCGCCGCCTACATCCCCGCCTACATCGCCTCGGATCACGCCCAATCTGGGAGTGATTATGACCGAAGACGAGAGCACAGCCAGCAACTTTGCCGACCGTGAAGCATCGCGGCGAAGTCAGCGCTGGGTGCCGACCCTATCGGGCGAGAGCGGCGCGGCGGTCGGGTCCATACTGACCGGAGATGAACTAAGGCTGACCTTCGATAAGCCTGAGTTCGACGCTCCCGCCGTGATCGGGCACATGGAGGCTCGGGATTCCGGCATCACCGAAGACCCTGAAGAGGGAACGATCGTTCAGCGCCTGGAGTACTGGGCGCGCGACCGTGAATACGACTTCACGCGAACCACTCGCCCGGAGTATGTCGAAGGGTTCAGGGACGCGCAGGGCGTCGTTCTGGGTCTGATCCAGGCATGGGAAGACCCAGGACAGGTAGCCGAGCCGACTGACGCAGAGGTGCTCGCAGCGATTCGTGCGTATGCCGATGATCGTTTCCGATATGGACATCAGGACCGCACGGTCGGCTCGATGAGGGTCGCGTCTGACCTGTACGCGATCCTCGGTCTGTCTGCGGAAGAGCTCCCAGCCGCGGAGCCCCAGGGTCAGCAGTCGGACGCTCAGGTAACGAGTGAGGCGCTTCGACGCTGGCCGCGTGACCCGAACGACCTATCTGCTCACGCCCTACGCCGCCTGCTGTTTCTGCAGGGGGCTTTGTGGATGCGCGCCGCCTCCGGAGCAGTGTCCGACCCCCAGCGTAGGAATGGGGAGTGACGATGGAATCAGCCCTGCACGAAGTGGCGCGCGTCTACATAGAAGCTGCCGCCAGTTCGCGAACGCCACTCAAGGTGGTCGCGGATCACTTTGGAGTTTCTCAGAGCACGGCCACGCGCCGCGTTGCCGCGGCTCGTAAGTCCGGCCTCGTGCCCGAGGTCACCTCCACCACCAATCCGTATGTCGCAGCCATCTGCGCAGATCTTGGCGTTTCGGTCGAAGCGTTCGAAGCCGCCGTGCGACGGCATGCCCCCAATGGGAACCTTCGCGTGCAGGTGGGCAAGCGTGGCTAGTGTCTCTCCGCGTACTCTCGCGTCTGGTGAGGTGCGTTGGCGTGTGCAGGTGCGCGTCAAGGGACAGATGAAGCAGACGACGTTCCTCAACAAGAAGGGCGCTGACCAGTACGCCGACATGATCGACAAGCACGGCTGGGAAGTGGCCGAGCGTGTCCGCATCGACCGCATGAAGCGCACCGAATCGACACCGACGCTGCGGGAGTACACGGCCCGCTACCTCGACCCGCACAGCGGCCTCCTGACCGGTGTGGAGCAAGGAACACGGCAAGGGTACGAGGCTGAGGCGGAGAGGTCGTTCCTGCAAACGCTGGGCGAGATCCCGATAGATCTAGTGACGAAGCAGGACGTCGGTTCGTGGTTGGCGTGGCAAGAGCGTCAACCCGTTTGGCGCGACCGGAACAAGCCGCTGGATCAGCAGAAGCCCGTGTCGTCCAAGACGGTTCGGAACTACCACGCGCTCCTGTCCGCGATCTTCAAGTCCGCCGTCGACCAAGGCCTCCGCACGGACAACCCCGCGTTCAAGGTGCGCGTCACCAGGGGAACCAAACGCGAGAACGTGTTCCTCTCCCCCGCCGAGTTCAACACCCTGCTCCACTTCATCCCCGAGAAGCATCAGAGGTTCGTCCTGTTCCTCGCCGGCACCGGGATGCGGTGGGGTGAAGCGACCGCGGTCACATGGGGTGACGTTGCCCTTCACGGGAAACCGCCCACGGTGCGCGTGACGAGGGCGTGGAAGAAGTCGAAGGGTGGGCCGCTGCTCAAGTACCCGAAGACGTCACGGTCGAGGCGTTCCGTGTCCCTGTTCCCGGACCTTGTGGCGATCATGGGTGCACCCGGTGAGGCCGACGCGTTCGTGTTCCCGAACCAGACGGGCGGGCACTTGTGGCACGGGCCGTTCAACACGCGCGTGTGGACCCCTGCCGTTCGAAAGGCGATGGATGCTGACCTGTGCGCCGAGCTCGGATTGACGGTAATCAAACGGGCGCCGACGATTCACGACATGCGGCACACCCACGCGTCCTGGTTGATCGCTCAGGGCATCCCACTCCCCTACATTCAGGCACGCCTTGGGCACGAGTCGATCACGACCACGGTGAACACGTATGGGCACCTTGTTGCGGATGCGCACGACCAGATGGCCAGCGCTATTGCCGCGACGTTGACGAACGTTGGGCCGCGCCTTTCGATCACACAACACGCCGAACCGTAAAGCCTGCTTGACATGACCGTAATTACAGACACATAATGGGGACATGCACAGCACACACAACTCGGGCCGGCGGGTAGTGATGACCGCCAGAAGATGCTTAGGGGTCGATGGAGACCCCGCCAACGGCAACGAGTAACACCACAGCATCACCGACACAGCGCCGTGTCCCGTATACGCAGAAGAGCCCCCGCCCAAACAGGCGGGGGTTCTGTGTTTCATCACGCAGCGGTACGGGCGGAGCGTTCGCGAGATCGTTTCGCCATCCGTTCCCTCACCATGCGCGCCGTCACCGGGTCGACTTTGATCCCGTCGACGGATTGTGCGGCACGGTGGAGGAGCGTGTAGTAGCGGACTTCGGTGATACCAATTTGGTGGCGGATTGCGTGAGTCTTCGCGGGTGTGTGTTTCGGGTGGCGGGCTTCGAAGGCGAGTAGTTCAGCGGGCGTCACGGTTCCCATGATCCTCGTGGGGTCGGACATTGACGCCGCGACTAAACTGACTTGTCTCGGCCGGAGAAATGGATGATCCGGCATGCAATCACGAGGCCTCTCCCCCGCGGTGAAGCTCAGTATCGAGTTGGATGCGATCTGTTCACGCAACAGGTACACGACTGACCCGGCACCCGTGTTGGGTGAGCTGAGGGCGACCGCGGGTGATCGTACGGATGTGCTCGCTGAGGCCGTGGGGACGTGGGTTGGTTACTTCGAGGACGAGTACACAGCCACACTGTGCACTGCCCTCCGCACGCTCCCGGACCTTGAACCGTGGATCGCGTTGGGTCAGCATCGTCGGTCACTCCCAGACCCGTCCACACCCGAACGGTTGGGGCATGGGCAAGCAGCTGCACTCCCTCTCTACATCACCACCGACCCGGCCATCCTCGACGCGCCCTAGGCAAAAACGAAAAGCCCCCGCCTGACCGTATGAGTCAGACGGGGGCTTCTCTGTTACAGGTTCGGTAGCGCCGCCCACGTTCCAGGGGTTCACTGCTACAAGACAATCAACCATCCGATCCCCCGCCCTTCCTAGATTCGATGTTCAGTTAGCGTTAGCCGGCGCCGCATACACGGCACCAAAACCAACCAGGAAGCCTCCAACGGCCAGGCCGATGATGCTCCACACCTCGTCGCCCGCGATCGCACCGTCCGACAGTGCAGCCGTGATCGCAGACCCGACACCACCAGTCGCGAGACCAGCGATACCGCCAGCGAGAGCCTTCTTCGTGCGCGCCCAGAACGACGGCGCATCAACAACAGGTGTACTCATGTGTCACTCCTTATAGATAGGTGGTTCTGTATGCCACTCGTCATCAGCGAGGTAGCCCAGGCCGAGACGGTGGAGAATCTGAGGCGGCGGCATTGGCATGTCACCGAGACGGCCACGCTGACCCCACCGCCAAACGCCCACGATCCACTCGCGGAACGCGTTCTGAATCTCATGCGATTCCTTCTTCACCGCGTCGAGCTCAGAACGAATCGGGGCAACCTGCCGTTCCACCTCTTCACGGATGTACTGAGCAAGCTGGGACGCGTCATCAAACCGCTCCGTGATACCGGTCGCCTTGTCACGCTTCCGGGTAGCGATGAACACCAGGATCGCCGCGAGACTGCCACCGCCAAGCAAACCGCCCAGAAGCGTGCCGACCCACGCTTCCATCAGGCGGCCCTACGTGCGCGCTCTTCAGTCCCGAGGATCCAAAGACGCAGACAGGGGATCAGCATCGCCGCCAACAGCAACCCGGACACCGCATCCTTCGCACCATCAACGGTCGTTGGGGAAGCGCGCATGGCGATGAAGTAGAGAAGGAGCACGGAGAACAACGCCCCCTTCCCGACAATCTCGAACGGCCACAACGCCGGGAACACCGACCCGACGAAGCAAGCAACCGCGAGTAGGAACCATGCCAGGTAGATCGCGAGCGCAACCCCTGCCGGGTACAGGGACTCGATCGACGGGATGCCGACGAACAGCGCCCGCCCACCAATGACCGCCATGATGACGTCGAACGCGGGGAACACGAACCACTTGAGCGGCCCCGCGTACTTCCGCTCGAGGATGGGGACGGCGCTCGGGTACCAGATCGACGCGCGCCACAACCGGCGCATCAGTACGTCCCGAGAGCAACGATCTTGTTGTACCAGCTCTTCGAAACCGGAACCAGCCGCGGCAACGGCACACCACCCGCCGTAGACGCAACAGCCTTACGCGACTCCCACTCCTGCTTCGTAACCACACGCGACTTACCGCGCGCCTCGTTAAAGAAACGGTAAGCACGGTTCGCGTCCGAAACATCCCGAAAGTAATAGCCCATAACCTCGTCCTCCTCCTGATCATCTGACGGCGTCGCGACCGGCCTCGAAGACCCTCCGCCCGCCGGCGCACCATAGTTCTTGTCCCGGTCGCGGATGTACTCAAAATGGTGATTCTCGTTCGCCACATACAAGCGGTTCCGGATGAAACCGTTCTCAGCGAGGATCGCCACGATGCGAGCGTTACGCCAGTCATCAGAATCCAGAGCGACACCGGCAACATGGAACGACTCAGACGGGTGCACCGCCTTGCTATGGCCGGGATACTTCGACCACTGGTAGCCAGAAACCACGTATGCGAGCCACGCGACATGCATCGCCAACTGCGTCGCCCACGACCGATACGTGGAATTGACATCGATGGCGCGCCCGAACTCTCGACGCACCTGCGCCTCCGCGCGCCTAAACGCGGCTGCCGCCTCAGGTGTGAACTGAACCCCCGGACGAACCTCCTCGATTACCAGGCCGCCCATGATCAGGCCGCCTCATATTCGACACAGAGGTAGAGGGTAGTCCCGCTTTGATGCGCCGAAGAGGTAGGGAAGGTTGCACTGAGATTCGATCCCTGGCTGATCGCTGAACCCGAAGCGGCAGGGAAGTTGACCGCCACCGTGGAGCCACCCGTATAGCGAGGTCGCACCGAGTACAACACGCTGCCATTCGCCAGGAAGAATGATCCCCAGCCGATATCCCGCGTCATCGACGTATTAGCGATCGGAGTCGGGAGGCTAAGCGTGACAGGCGCTGTCGGGGAGGCCAACGCCGAACGAGTGACCTCGTACTGAGCGCGGACCATTTTTCCCCGCTGTTCGAACTTCGCAACAGTTGTGACCCCCGTAAGACCGACGACGGTCGGGGTGAACGCGGTGAGAGGACGGAACAACACGGACCAGCCGGCAGCCGTCGTATACAGGTACTCAACCCCCGAATCCAACGCATACCCGCGCAAACCCTCGCGCTTAAACCCATACGCCTCAAGGGCGGCAACGTTCGCACGAATAATGCGGTTACCAACGTCCCCCGCGTACTCTGCCGCTTTCGTCGGATCGACCTTGATGTCTGGGGCGTCCGTATCCAGAAAAATCGGGTGTCCGTCCGGCCCGTAACTATTCACTGCCATGCCTGCCCCTTAAAACACAAAACGCCCCGAAGAGGGGCGTCGAAACGAAAATGTCTTGATTCGGGTCAGCGGGTGCCCGAAATGCGCAGAGCGCCCGAGAGGGAGTCAGTTGAGGTGCCCCGCCACATGTTGTACCCGCCGTCCGCTACCGCTATCCCCCGACCGCCCGCCGCAACATACGCACCGAACGAGAGGGGAAGCGTCTGCCACCCAGACCGTCGCCCCTGAGGAAGTGGCGTCATCGAGGTGATGGTCGGCGCACCACCAGGAATCGATGGGTGCGGGTGAACGCCAATAGACGCAACGCCAACCTGCTGCACCAACGGCAAGTAGATGTCGATCCTGGAGACCGTCCCCGCCCCCACGGCATCACGCACCCGGTTCCCGTACACCCAGATGCCGTCGTTGTTCGCCGACGCCCAGGGATCGTTCCCCCACCAGCCGGAACCCGGCTGAAAGCGACCACTGTTGGAGGCACGCACGGTCACTGTGAACGGAACCGCTTCGCCCCCCGTCTCATCCGGAGGCGCCGGTCGATCAACCGCCGCGACCTTCCCAAGAATCATCCCGCCCGGAACAGTCCAGTCCACCACCACCGAATCACCATTCGCGGGCGTGTAGGACGCCATCACCGGCATCATGTAGGACACCGAGTCGACAAGCACCGTCGCCCGAGGCGTTCCCGCTGCCGTGATCTCCCCCAACGGGCTCAAAGGCGTCACCGGCCCCGTCACAGCCGGTGAACCGTTCACCCACTCCACACGCACAGCCATACCCGCAAGGGGAGGATTAAACCCGACGCACGGAACCGTCACCGTCGCGGGGCCAATGTTCACCACCGCGAATCGGCCATCCATCCGCACAAAGACCGCAGTCTCGGAACGGGCCGACCCCTGAGCTGACAGGCGCCGCGCAACAGCCTCAGCGTTGATCACATCAACCTCCGAGCAACCCGCAACGTAACAGTCATGTATGGCGAGTCAGACAACGACACCCTCCGCAACCGACCAACCAGAGGACGCTTCCAACCCTCCAACTCCACCACGTCACCAACTTCAACGAGCGGATTCACATGGCACTGCACCTGCACGTCATACTGCTGCGAACTAATCGACTCATTCAGAACCGCGCGAACCGCCGCATCAGCCTGAGCCTGCGTCTTCACCAAATCCGAAGAGTGATACCGGGTATTGACCCCGTAATCGCCAGATACCGACAACGGACCCGACGTGACCTCCGCCACGGCATACAACGGTTTCCCCGTCGCGTCCTCATATGAACCAACAACCTGATTGAACACCGTGTAGGTCTCAATCTCGTCCGCAACCTCAGTGACCGTGCCTCGCTCACCCAACAGCAATGTTGCAACTGGATCACCAATCACATCCGGCAGAATCACCCAAGCACCGCGACTATTAACCACGGCCGAACCGCCCAGAACCTTCCCAAGCTCGAGAACCGCCTCCAACCGCCCGCCCTGCTTCGCCTCCCACACCTTCAACGAAGGAACAGGAACATCAGGAACAGACTCCTCAACCGGCATGCCAGTCAACCGACGAATCTCCGAAAAAGCAGACACCCCCGCCCTCGACTGCTCCGGAAACTTGAAGCCCCACCGGTCAACATCCACCTCAAGCGAATCGAAACCAAGCGACACGCGAGACGCAACAACCAACGACCGGCCCTCAACGACAGCCATAGTGTCCGAAGCCGCGGTAACCGACCCCACACGGTACGTCCCCAACGAAATCGATTCCTCAAACCCCCCTGCGCGAATCGTCATCACCGGCTCAATACGAGCGCGAAACGGAGACAACACGCCCTCCGTGCCAACCGGCACCACCGAAGACCCATCCACAGACGGCCGCACGATCGTCCCCGAACCCTGCGAACACACCCCACGCCCCAGATCGGAATCGATCTGCCACGACTCGAACCGGACCTCCTCGAGCACCCGCTCCGACCCGTTAAACACATTCGACGAAACCTCACGCTCAAACGAACCCGTCAGAACACTCGCGAGCTGAGCACTGTGCTGCCTCATACGGCCCCCTAGCTACCCGGCCGCGCCGGCAAGATCGTACCTACGGTTGACATCCAAAGCGAGAAGATGCGCACTGTTCAGAGCACCCGCAGTCGCAAACGACACATTGATGTCAGCAGCAGTAAGCAACGGAATGAACAAACCTGGAATCGGCGGGTCAACCTCATCCCCCTCAATCCTCTGGACCGTGGCCTGACCGCCGTACCTCACCGAAACGTCTTCCTCATTGATGTCCAGTACGCCAAGGAACAACGGCATCGAAACCCGCGTAGGGTTCTTTGACCCCACGCGCACACAGATAACCGGAACCAACGACCGCGCGTACGAGCCGATCAAGTCTTGGACCTTGTCCGCATCCTCAAGGGTCGAGCTGAGCACATCGAAGACGCCGCCAGACAGGCCGCGTCGCGGCTCCGAGAGCATGACACCCACGCGACGCCCAAGCGGGTACGAAACCTCACCCGGGACAGGCCTGCTCACCTTCTTGATGGCCGTGTCGAGTAGCGTAACCTTCACCGCGCCAGACGGATTCAACGGGTTGTGCATCCACGTGTCCTCGCAGAGGATCGTGGTCGTCGCAGAGTCCGTGAACCCCAGAGACTCCCCCGCCGCGTCAAACAACTCCGCCCGATATGTCACAGGCGCGTTGAACGGCACCTCAAAATCGATTCGCGTGAACGCGCCACCGGTAGGAGCTTTGACCGCACCTCGAACCTGAAACTCTCGCCCACCAGCCAACCGGTACACGGTCACGCTCGCGGCCTCCGGAACGAGCTCGTCGATGAACACTTCGACAAACGGCGCCCCGGTCACGTCGGTATGCAGATTGATCGCCATCAGACAGCCTCCGCGTTGTAAGCAGTGATGACGACGTAGCCAATCGCCCAAGCAACCGCATCGAACTCATACAGCAACGGCTCCGCCGCCGTCAGATCTTCCTTGTCATACAGGCCAGGCTCCACAAGTGCAGCGTCACGACCGGGCGAGAACAGATCCGGGTAGTACCGGTCCTGACGGAAAGCACCAAACGCCATGAGCACCTCCGTCAGGACCGAACACCACCACGCGACCACGCATTCGAGGACTGGTCGTAGCGGCCGATCCGCGCATCCGCTTCGACACCCATCCGTCCCACAAGCTGGTCGTTCACATCACGGATGACGAGCTCGGAGGGCATCCGCGGTGCGGCAACAGTCGCAGCACCCGTCAACCCGACAAGGTTCGAGAACGACAACTGCGGACGGAACGACTCAGCGCCAAACGCGAACTGTTCCATCAACGACTGGCCACCATCGAACACGGACGCCCAACCCTGACCCGAGAACGGGCCGCGAAGAGCCGGCGAATGCGGGAAGAACCCTTGCGCCCAACTCAACACGCCACCGATCGCGTCACCGACGTCGCGGATCATTGAGTTGATCCCGTCGATGAACCCCTGCAACAAGGCGCGACCCGAACTAACTAGCCACGAACCGGCACCCGCAAACAGATTCTGAATGTGACGCGGCAGGGCAGTGAAGATCGTCACGACTCGGCTCACACCACTACTGAAAGAGGAGGTGAGCGTCGACCAGATGCGCGTCGCCGTCCCGCTGATGTTCGTCGCCGCCGAACTGAAGAACGACGTAACCCGAGACCATGCAGCATTCCAAGTAGACGCCACCTGCGACACCAACCCCATCAAGAAGTTCAACGCCGGCGCCAACCACTCATTAATCCCGCGAGCGACATCGATGATCGGCCCCTGCGTACCCTCGACCTGCTTTCCCCAATCCTCAAGAGTCTTGTTGCCATTCAAGAACAACAGCAGGTTCACCACGAACGCAGTCAACTCCGCAAGACCCTGAATCAACGGCACAAGCACCGGCACCAGAATCCGAAGCGCCTCAGTCAGCACCGGAAGGATGTCCACCGCAAGCTGAACGAGCGGCGGGATCAACGGCAGCAACGCCACCAACAGATCAGTCAAAGGCGGCGCCAACTGCGACACCGCCTCAACAAGGGCCTCAGCGAGCAACGGAATCACCGGCTCCAACGCCTGAGCAACCTGCTCGAACGTCGCGGCTAGAACCGGACCCACCTTGGACCCGAGCTCTCGCAGCACAGGAATCAACGGCTCGAGCGTCGTCAGCAGAATGCCGAACGGTGTTGAGTCGAAGTTCGCAATGAATGAGTCCAACCCGGCGAGGAACCGTTCCCCGAAACCATCGAGCTGGACTAGGCCGCCGAGCTTGTCTTGGATGCGCTGCACCCACGGCCCGACGCGCTCCTCCAAGCCGTCCAAGATGATCGTGATCTCGTTGAAGAACGTCTTAGCGCCAGAAAGGCCGTCCCCGACGAATGCGAGCCCCAATCGGGAGAGCGAGGCGCGCATGTTCGCGAAAGCACCGCGAGTCGTGTTGCCCGACTCAAGAGCCGCGCCACCGATGTTGTCCTCGATCGCCTTACGGAAGGTGGCCGCGTCGATCTCACCCCGCGACACCATCTTCTGAAGCTCATCCGCAGTGACCCCATACTCCTTCTGGAGCCACTGCATGATCGGGATACCGCGTTCCGTCAACCGATTCAGGTTCTCCATCCCCGCGTAACCCTTAGAGGTCACCTGGTTGATGATGTCGCCCATCTCACCCATCGACGTGCCAGCAATCGTCGCCGCATCCGCCGTCAACCGCAGATACCGCTCCAACTCCTGACCCGGCTTGATACCCGCAGCAACCGCAGAAGCCGCAGTCGTCGCCGCAGCATCCAAACCAAACGCCGTACCCTTCACCGACGCAAGAGCGTCCTGCATGATCGCCTCAACGGCCTTCGTGTCATGCCCCAGACCCTTAAGCTTCGCCGTCGCATCCTCAATGTTCAGAGCACGCGAGATACCCCCACCGATAGCCAGGGCGCCAACAGTCGTGACGATGCCGGCGACAGCAAGCGCACCCCGCTTAGCCCACCGGGTAACTCCGGAGAAGAATCCGTCCGACGACTTCTCGGCACCCTTGAAAGCAGACTCAGCCTCCGTCTGGACGCCCTTCGAGAAGCCCTTACCGGACGGAAGCAGCGACACATAAGCAACACCGATTTCCTGCGCCACGAAACGCCCCCTCTCTGCCCCAAAGGGCGAAAAGGGGCAGTGCCCCACGAATTGAGTGCTACCGGCTGTCAGAAATACCGGTTAAGATGCAGCCATGAGTTCAATGGCGCAGATTGCGCCCGGCTGGTACGACGACGGTTCCGGGCGTCAACGATGGTGGGACGGCTCAACGTGGACCGCGCACTACGCCGACGCGCAACTGGTCGACCCAGCCCGGAAGACCGCGATCCTGAACGCCGAGGTCGCCCGTTACGCCGCCGCAGGGTGGATGGTGCAGTCCGCCACACCCAACCAAGTCGTGCTGTCCAAAGTGAAGCGGATGGGATGGTTCTGGAACCTGATCCTCGTCCTACTCACCGCCGGCCTATGGCTCATCTACGTCATCTACCGTGCCCTCAACCGGAAGTCCGAGAGCATGATCCTCACGATCGACGACTACGGCCGCATCCACCGGCAGCAGGCCTAGCCGCTCCCGAAGCGCCCTACGCCGCTCCGAACGCGTCGGATCATCCGTGGGCACACGCTGCTTAGAAGCAGACTCCCACGGACGTCGCACCGGCTGAGGCATCACCTTCCCCGGACGGTGATGCATGACCGCCTGCGCATCCACCCAGTCCAGAAAGAACGCGTCCATCGGGTTCGGGGCGTAACCCCAACCACGCAACGACGCATAAAGATCCGAGTAAGTGTCCTTCACCACCCGGTCAACAAGAAGCGCCACCAGATTCCAGGCGCGCCGACCCGCAACAACCTCATCGAAGCCCCACCCGTACCGTGACCACAACTCATGCTCGAGCGGGCCACGGTGGGCGAAGAAGGCAACGGTGAGGGTCAGGCTTTTCCCGCGTCGAACCCGTGCTCAGACGACACCGACACCCAGTGCTTCAACACATGGGACAGGTTTGCCTCATCGAGCCGGGCAAGCTGACGCGTCGCATCCGGGTACGTGTCCGCGAGAGTCTGAATGAAGAACCCCCACGCCTGAGCAACCTCAGACTCCGTGAGCTTCCGCCCAGCCTGGAACTTGTCCCAGAAGATAGCGAACGCGGAAGTAATCCCCATCGGGACACCCTTCACGCCAAGCACCGGCAACTGAAACAGCACCTTCCCGTTCTGGCCGAAGTCGATCATCGGGGTGTTCTCGTTCTCAAGTTCCAGTTCAAACATGGCGACCTCCAACTAGGGCGACCAGAAGAGATAACCGGGGGTGAGCGGGTCGCCACTCACCCACCCCCGGAGTAGAGAATCAGGGAGTTTCGGGCTCGGGCTCCTCAGCCACGAATCCCCACGCCTTGAAGTGGTACGGGGCAGACGAACCACCACGGAACGTCTTGAACGCCAACCCATACGCCAGCAGAGTCGTCCGGTTGAACGTCAACGCCTCACGCGAACTGTTGTCGATCTGCACGTTCGGGAAGTGCACCAGAATCAGGCGCTCCTTCTGATCCAGACCAACCGCGATCAGGTCATACCGCTTCGTCGCAGCCGCCGAATCAACAGTCACAGAACCATCAACCGCAACATCCACACCGAAGTAAGCCGACGTGACCGTCTCATTGCCCTCGAGGCCAGCGAAACTCACACCCCAGTAGCCCGGGGCGGCCTCCGAAATCAGAGGATCACCGTTATGGCCCGTCAGGTTCGTCTCATCACCCGGAGTCGGCGTCAACGTGAACCCGTCATCCGAGTAGTAACCGACCTGCTCGTCACCCGTCGTGGGCGTCCAGGTCGTACCAGTCGGGGCCGTCGACCCCACCGGACGCAAGAACAGCGCCCCATCCTTAATCAGTCGGGCAAGATCAGCGTCAACACCCGAGGTCATGTACGCAGGCTTAGCCATAAGCGTTCTCCTTCAACTAGGTAGATGCCCACGGCGACAAGGGCGAGAAAGTGACCCGGGGTCACGACTGTCAGACCGCCACCTCAAGGAGAACGGTCGAGTAGAGATATTCGAGCTTCGTCACAGGGTCAGTGACCCGAGACGGCCCAGATTCGACATCGGCGGAAAGAACCACGCCCGTCGTGTTGTTCTCAAGCCACGCGTTACCCGCCGCGGCAAGATCGAAAGCGTCACCAAGATCCGAAGACCCGTCAGGACGCAGAGACCACGCAGACAACCCCACACGGCAGTACCGCGAAATCGGGGTCACCTTCTGTTGCAGGTCAGCGCGAACCACCAGCTCGCGGCGCCGATTCGTGCGCACGTTCACTGTCGCCTCAACAGACGAAAGCCCCGCAATCAGCAGGGCCTCGATGTCCGGGGAACTCGTCGGGATACTCATAGGCGCCACCCGCCGATCAGACGAGAAAGCGTCCCATTCTGCGCCTCATCGTCCATGCTCCCGTACACGCGGGCACGAGCACGCGAAGGGGCCTGCTCGCTCACCGCATCATCGCCGACGATGCCGCGAAGAAGCGCCTCCGTCTCTGCACCTTTGAGGATCTGGGCACGAAACGCCGCCTTGTTCAGAACGAACTTCGACACACGCATCACGCCACCCCCTCAGCAGAGTCACGCAACTTCACGACCAGGCCCCCCACCGTGCGACCACGCCAATCCGCCGGCACCGAAGCAACCTCGTATTCCACGCCACGGACCCGCAACCGGTCGTCAGCGCGCACGTCAGGCCACGCTTCAAACCAGTACAGTGACGGCTCCACCACAGTCGGGGAACGCCCCACTTCCACGGCAGGGATCACGTCCTTCGGGGCAAACAGCGCGAGCTCGGCAAGCACAGTCTCCACAAGCTCATAGACCGGGTTACCGTAACGATCAGAACCCGTCTGCTCGCGACGCAACCGCGTCACCACATCCACACCATTCAAGGAGCAACCTCCCACCAACCCGGAGGCTCCACGGGGGCCGCCCAGTCCGCCATCGGGACCGTGAACGCCACCTGCACACCGCAACCCAACAGGTCACGGTCCGCCTTCGTCAAATACAGGTCACCGGTCGGATTCGCGAACTGCTGCGTCTCCTGAAACGGGCCAGCACCAGCCTGAACAGACGTCACACCAATCCCGGCCACACCCCCGGGAGTCGCCATCGCCCGCTTCACCATCTCGCACGACACGATCTTCCGGGCCGCGAGTTCCGAGACGGTCGGTGGGACCGAAGGGGGACACGACACATCCAAACGGACGGCCGCGTCCCCCAACAGCACCTCAGCGCGCGCCCGCTCCACGCTGGTGAGGGTGCGCCACCGGTCTTCAAGATCCGCAACAGTTGCGTAAGCCATAAGACGCACCCTCACCTTCACTCAGACTTCTTCGGCCGGCCGGGCTTCCGCTTTGGCTCCTGCGGCGCGGCCTCGTCGGGTGTGACGTGAACCCATCCAGCCGCTTCGAGAACCGCGATCGTCTTTTCGTTGGTCGTCACGACGACCTTGGAAGAGCCGTCGCGCCTGAACTTCACGGAGTAACAGCCGCGGGGGTCAAGACCGCGGCCGGGTAGCGGGTAGCCGCCGTACCGTTCACGCGAGTGAGCGGGTTGGCAACCTGGAAGCCGACACGGAATACCACGCGCATGATCTTCGAGTCCTGCTGGTAAGCGTTGACGATGACCTTGCCTGCGGAGTCGGTGATGACCGCACTGTCCGAGATGTTGAACGTGATGTCCTGACGGATACCAACGACAAACTTGCGGAAATCGGCCGCGAGAAGGCGAGCCTCCTCAGAATCCCACGCGCCGTTCGTGACCTCGTTCAGGGGGTACCCGTAGAGGGTGGACGGCGCGCCGGACGCCAGCGACGGCGTGTAGATCGGGGTTCCCTGCTCGTTGCGCAGCCCCACGAGCTCCCAGTTCATGCCAGGCTCAGAAGCGAAGCCATTCGCAGCGAATCCGTCCTTGGCAAGCGCCTTACCAAGGCTTGCCACATCCTGGGCAAGGTCCACGCCAGTGCCCGCCTCGACCACGTTCCCTGCCGCGATGGCCCCGGGGACGACCGCGGTGGGCCAAGAGGTGGGCTTGTCCACGCCGAACAGGCCAGCCTCATCGACCTTGCGACCGATGGCCTCAACCAGGAGCGGACGGACTTCGGACCAGATCGGGATCGAGCTGTCATCGATCACTGCATCAGGAACCACGATCAGCGCCGCAAGCTCCTCAGCCACGATCGTCAGGTTTTCCCACTCTGCCTTCGTGGTCTGCTTGAGGCCGTTGTCTCCGTTGACCCAGTAGGCGTCGGGCAGGGCGGAAAGAACCGGCTGCTTCGACGTCTTCGAGGACATGCGGACGTTTCGCGCTCGATTCAGGAGCACAGAAGCGCTCGGAAGCTCCTGGATGATCTCGTTTGCGATGGGTTCGGGGACGAGCGTGTCGTCCCGCGTGATGGACTCGTTGTATCCAGCCATGCTGAATCTCCTTCTCTAAGTTGTGTCTAGCGGCGGGCAGCCTGGCGGAGCCAGTCGTCTGCATCCTGAGCTGCCTCAGGAGGCTGCTTGCCCTGGCCAGGGATGACCGGACCCTTTGCCGGTTCACCCCGAAAAGCGATGAGCGCATCAGCCGCCGCCTCGAGCTCTTCCCGCGTGCCACCCGAAAGCAGCTCCACCGGGACGCCCTTCGACGCCGCAACCTCCGCGCGAGCAGCCTGCAAACGAGTCTCCGCAAGCTCGCGCTGAGCCTGCTCAAGAGCCTCCTGGGCCTTCTGTGCTTCGGTCTTCTGAGCGTTCTCCCACTCCGCGAACTTGTCGGCCTTCGCCTTCAAGTCGTCATAGTCGGAGAACTTGCTGCGCTCCCGGGCAATACGAGCCTGAATCGCCTTGTCGAAGTCCTCCTGCGACGTGATCGCCTGGAACTCCTTCGCCGCGTCCGTGCTCTGCCCGTTGGTTTCTTCCGTGCCCGTGGTCTGGGCCGTTTCCTCAGCCATGCTGAGCCCTCATTCCGTTTAGGGGCCGTGCGCCCATGAACCGGCGAAACCGTCACCGTGCGGCCACGGAAGAAACCGTGGAAGATCAAACGGACGACGTAACGCCATCCGTAAACGAATCAGGGAACAAGCGACGCATCGCCGCAGCAATGTCCTTCGGATCACCACTCCTAGCCGCGTCACGAGCCTGCAAATACTGGTCGTACAACCGATCCGGGTCATAACCCTCGATATGCGAACTACCCGCATCCCACTCAGGAACGATCTGACAGTCACAGTCGTCGTGATAGTCGCTGGCGACCATGCCTGCCGTCTCGCGGGACATGTACACAAACCCGCGCGAAGACAACATTGAGCACCAAGCACACGTCTTCGCCCCAGTCGGCACACGACCAAACCGCGGCTTTGACGGATCCAGTCGCACATTCCGCGCAACCGTCGTTCGACCCGAGTACAAGATGAACCGCTGCAAAGCCCCGCTGATACCGTTCACCGCGGCATACGGGTCATCCGTGAACAACGCACCAGCGTGATACCGGACGTTCTCCACCACCCCAGCCGAAGGAAACGTCTCAGCAGCGGTCTGCGCCAGAAACGCACCAGGATGCACCTGCTCAAACCACTCCGCCGCGACCGTCGCCACCAACTCGCCATACTCACGAGTCAGCAACGGCACAATCTCAACCAGAGCATCCCGAACAAGCTCCGGACGCGTCAGATCAACAGTCGCGAAGAACCCCCGGAGCTCGTTCTGAGCCATCCGCACCAACTCGCGCTGAGCAGCCGTCAACCGGTTCAGATCATCCCGCGACGTCATCCGTCACCGCCGACTGAGCCGTAGGAGTCTGCCGCGCAAGAACCTGCTGCAACACCGACCCCGACTGCGCCCGACGCTTATCCGACAACAACCGGGTGATCTCAGCATGCGAGAACCCCGCAAACTCCAACGCCACCTCAGACTCCGACAGCCACGGGAACACCGACGACAACTTCACCAACGCATCCGCCGACGTCGCCGGCGAAGTGAACGCCGGGTTAGCCCACGACACATCCAACTTCGCCAGATCCGACGTCACCGGCCCGCCATCACGCAACCGCACAACACGCTGAGCAACACGCTTCAACGACGCACCTAGGATCCGGTTCTGCGCACGCGCCGTGTTCACGATCCGCCGGTCATCCGCATACAGCGCCTCCGCGGACGGCGGGTTGTCCGTCACGATGCCCAGATTCGACACCGGAACACCCGTCGCACCACTGAACTGGGTAGCGATCGTCCGATACATGTCCGTGATCGGCTGCATCGTCATCTGCGGGAACTGACCCACACTCGGGGTGTCACCCTCAGAGTCCTTCGTCAACGCGAACCACGAATCGATCGCCGCCTGCCACTTCCCCCGCGAGAAGATATTCGCGTCCGCCAAGCCCAACGCATACATACGAGGCACAGCGTAGAAATCAGACGCAATCTCAGCCCGAATGATCGTCAACAACGCCCGATCAGTGATGTTCATCACCGCACGCGAAATCCGCGACTGCCCAAACGGACGCGTCAACTGCGGCGCATACGTCAACGGCTCAGCAAGAACCTCACCAACAGCATTCGCCCGCCGCTCAGCAACCCACGACCCAGACGGCCGACGAGTCAACGACACCACCGCATACGGGAAGAACACATCCATCCCAGTCGGCTGACCAGACTCATCCACATCCGTGATCGCCAACATGTCCCGCAGAACACGACGACGAGAATCCCACCGCGCAGCAGACCACGAAGCCTCACGAGCCATCACCAACACCTCAGGCTCACCCGAAGCAACATCACCCACAGCAGTCGTCAAGAACGAACACGAATGCGTGTACGCCGAAGAAATCGCCTGCGGCAACTCAAGATCAAACCGGTTCGCGTCCAACACCGCGCCCAGCTCGAACGGATCCTGCTCACCACCAGGCGAAACAAACCCCTCGAACACCGAACGCTCCGCCAAAGCCGAAACAGCCTTCTCGGGCCACTCCGACACAGCCTCCACCCGAGCAATCGCCTCAGCCGGAATGTTCTGCGACGGCTTCACCCGAACCTTCATGTCCCGGTACTGCGACCGCAACACATTCCGCGGAAACTTCGCCTGCCACGTCGCAAACAACCCACGAATCGCATCCAGCTCAACCTCATCAACACCAGACACAAACTGCGGCGCCGCCCACACCCCGGAGAAAGCCGTCATAGCAAAACCTGCTTCCGTCCCGGAACACGCTTAGTAGTACGCGCAGCCCAGTAGGCCGCACAGAAAGCCTCGAGGGGCTCCTTTTCAACATCCGGGACGGTTGCAATCCATCCCCATCCCGAACCGCGGGTCTTCGCATCGCAAACCGCTACCGCCGCGTCGAGAACGTCGCCAGCCTCACCGAACGGTCGAGACACCTTCTTCTCTCGGATGGCGTTCTCGGTCATGGCATTCGCGGAGAAGTAGTCGCCGGTCGTCATCGCGTGGATCATGCTCGACGGCACCCCCTTCTCCTTCAAGGCAGTCACCAACGACACACCCGCCTTGCCCAGAATCGAGATCTGCGCCGTCCGCTCCTTACGAGCAGCCAACCAATCCGCCAAAGGCTCAAGCCCGTCATCAATCGACCAACCATCAGCAACGCGAGCGGCCTCCACGATCTCGACATGCACGAGCTCGTCGGTCTTACTTGCCCCTGCGACAGCCAGCGACTTCCCATCCAGCGAGAACGCGACAGCGAAGGACCGCACACCCCCAGTCGGGGCCTCATTCGTCCCACAAGACGACCAGAACTCATCAGACCAACGCCGCGCACCCTGCGTGTCGTCATCCCAGACACCCAAAGCCTCACGACGCCAAGACTCATCAGACGGCAAGTTCTTCCGCAGCCGCAGCACAGACCTGTGCGGCGTTCGATGCGGATACGACGGGTTCGCCTTCTTGATCTGCTCGATGTCGTCCACGGAGGGACCGCCCGGCCGGCCCACGTTCTTGTCCGCAGAACACTCGATGTAAAGGGCATCCTCGCCCTCAGCCGGCACAAACTGCTCCGGAGCGAACACCAACGCCTCACGACGCCGCATCTTGAACGCCTCACCCGGGTCCACCGGCCGCGGTGGAGTTCCCATGAAGAACAGCAACGCACCAGACTCAAACCGAGACTGGTTCGTTGCTGCAACCATGTCCTCGAGCGCCTTCTCCGTCAGGATCTGCGCCTCGTCGAACACCTCAACGTCGACCTCATCGAAGCCACGGCCGAACCCGCCCTCGCGAGCACCGAACATAATGACCGAACCGTTCGTGAAACGGATCTCCTGCTCTCCATTCACCGAACGAACACCCTCGATGTACGGCGCCACCGTCTTACGACCCGCGAACTGCTTCAACGACGTGAACGTCTTCGTCGCCGTCTTCGTCCGATGAGCAGTCCACAACACCGTCAGATTCGGAAACAGCGAACACAACGCAAAGATGATCCGAGAAACCAGGTACGTCTTCGCCACCTGACGCGGGATGCTCAACGTCACCCCACCGATCGTCGCCGCGTAGTCCCCGTTCTCCCGCTTCGCGAGTATCAGCGTCCCAGCACCCCGCTGCCACTCATCAAATGAGTCACCAAACTCATTGATCCGAGCCTCCACCTTCGGAAACCCAGACGTAGCGATACCAGTAGGCATCACCACATAGCGAGCAACCTCAGATAGCCGCCTTGTCGAACGGTCGGTCTGCGACGTTGGAGGCATCGTTCTTGTCCTCCTGCTGCTGACGCTTCAAAGCCTCAATCTCACGCGAGATCTCAATCTGCCGGCGAGACAACGCGGCCAGATCGCGAGGCGACGTGTTCTCGTTATCGAGAGCCCGCGCAATCACCTTCCGCATCTGAACCAACTCATCCAGACGAGTACCGTTCTCCGCCGCGTCCAGAACCGAAACGATCGCCCTCTGAGGGCGCTCATCCTCACCGACCGCACGCAAAGACTTGTTCACCATGCGGCACCCCCTCAAAGCTCGATGCGCTTGCCCGTCATCCGAATAAACCGCTCGCGCGTGTAACGCTCAACGTTCCCGCGCTTCCACCCCCGCTCCTCCGGGGCCTCGACGAACACATGCACGCCTTCGCCAGACAGTGACCGCTCGATGAAGATGATTGGCTCCGGAATGTCGCGAACAATGGTGCGAGCGTCAGCATCAGAAACGTGATCCAAGTCATAGCATCCGATGCCGCCACCGAGCATGAAGCCAAAGCCATCGCCGGCAGTAGACCGCCGCACTGCATCGAATGATGACCACGTTGCAGGGTCGGTGCTTGACGCGGACCTTCCCGCCACGGTCAAGGGGCGCTTACCATCAGCTCGAACCCAGCGCGCCCGCGACGTCATCTGCGATGGCACACGGTTAGCCGCACGAGAGGCATAAACGCGGCACTTTGGAGAGCAGTACTTCGCCCCCGATCGCGACAGAATCAATGACCGCCCGCACCAACCACAGGTCCCGTACTCCATACTCCAACTCTACCATTTTGTTACGGATAAAGCGCGGAAATTCAAGGTTTCTATTCAGGTGCGGAGCCCGTGCGGCCATCAGCGCCAGCACCCCTCCCGGGACTCACCCGACCCCCAGTTCGGGCCTTACCGAGGCCATACAAGGCCGCTCGGGGGCGTGTGGAAAAAACGGCGGGGAGAGAACGGCCCTATACCTTCGGGGTGGCCTTGGGCGGGGGCGGGAGGGGGTCTGGCCCCGTGGCCTTGAGTTGTGCTGCCTACCAGTTGATGAGGTTGGTTACTCGTGTGGGTGGCTGCTGTTGTGTTGTTTGTGCGTGGAACTCTGCGATGGTGAGTGTTCCTTTGAGTCTGTTGCAGCGGCGGTGCATGAGGTGGGTGTTGGCGCGGTCGTATGGTGACCCGCCTCTTGCCCTGGGTAGGTCTTCGTCGACTTCTCCGCGCATGTCGTCCGGTATGCATCCGGTGCAGTTGCCTTTGCAGCGTGGTCCGTGTGCTCCTGGCTGCATGCCCCGGGTTTTGTCGATGGGGGCCCCGCATAGTGCGCACCGGTGTTCTTCTGCCCATACCCGGGCTCTGAGTTCTCGCCTCCGGTGTCCGTTGGCGTTGGCGGGTTGTGTGGGCATGGGCTACTCGCGAAAGATAGTGCGCAGCCTGCTGAAGTCGACGGTCATGCCCGTGTCTGTTGAATCAATCGGGATCGCTACGGTTCCGATCAGCACTGCTTCACCGCCGGGGATGCGCGCCAGGATCTCGATGCTCAGATTGCCGAGAGTGATTGCCATCACGTTCTCCTTAGTCGTTGTCGCCTGGGGCTGCTGGGTCGCAGCATGTGGCGGCTTGCCAGATGCTGACGTGGCCTTCGTTGCAGGTGGTGCAGGTGTGGAGTGTGCGGGTCATCGTTGACCTTCTTGTTTGGGTTTGTGGCGATAACCCTTAGTAGCGACACTGCTACTGGGGGTTGTGTGGGTGCGGAGTTCAGTCGTAGGAGAGTCGGTAGCTGAGCCGGTTCCTGCTCGGGTCGTAGCCGGTTAGGTCGTCGTTGTCGCAGCAACGGTCGCTGGCGGATTGGGAGTTCCACACGGTGTCGCAGGAGACGCACGCGTATTCGGGTTCGGTCATGCGTGTGCTCCGGTGGTTGTGCCGTGGATTCGGTTTCCGCAGACGCATGTGGTGGTCCCGTTGGCCGGGTAGGTGGCGGGTCGTCCGCATCGTGCACACGTGGTGGTCACTGTTCGGTCCCGTTGATCCAGGTGCGCATTTTGGGTGTCCAACCTTCTGGTGTTTCGGGCTGGTCAAGGTCGTGGCTGAAGGCCCAGTTGAGTGCGGGTCGGCGGAGGATGTAGGCGAGGATGATCGCGGTGAGTGTGATGGCGGTCCATGTGAGGGTGCGCATCATTCGTCCTCGTCGTCCAGGTCATCGTCGGCGTCGTCCCACGAGTCCTCGAGGATCTTCGCGCCTACTGTGATGAGCCCGTTGTCGACGTGGAAGGGTTGGCTGTTGGGTGAGAAGAGTCGGTAGTTGGTGGAGTCGGGGCGGTCGAGTGCGGTTGATGCTGCGATGACGACCCATGCGGTGGTGTAGTAGCCGGGGAAGTTTTCGGCGACGTGTGCGTTGATGGCTTCGTCGAGTTTTGCTCTGGTTTCGTCACTCATGACGTGTCCTTGTGGGTTCTTTCTGCCACCAGTAGTCGCCGTCGACCGCGTGGCCTTTGTGTGGGCCGGCGTGACCGTTGGTGAGGTGGCAGTCGAGGGAGTCGTGGTCGAGGATGTGCGTGGCCGTGCAATCAGGCGTCATCGTCGTCTCCTGCTGGGGCGCACACACACTGCCAATCCCCCTCGCCCTCCATGTGGATGATGGCGAGGTCACGGATGAGGTCTCTGGTGCTCTCCATTGAGCGTGCCTTTCTAGGCGGGTGTGAGTTCTACGATGAGGGCGCCCATAGAACGGGCGGCGTCTGCGTATTTCCGGGCGTGGTGTCCGCAGTAGACGAGTGTGCGGCCGCTCGGGAGTGCGAAGACTGCTTTGCCTCGAACGCTGATCCCGCACGCGTCGCAGGTTGCTAGGGAGTAGTCCTCGGTGTCGATGCCATTCACATCAGCTCCCATCTCGGGGGTTTTCTGCGCGGGTGCCATGTGACGGCATGTGTTGGGGCCGGAACACTTGGTTGGTGTTCCGGCCCCGTTTGGTTCTGCCCACCGTTCCTCGACGCCGGTTGCCCTACATGTGTGGCTGTTGCCCTGTGGCTGTTGCGTGGGAGGTGGGAGGCTTAGATGAAGGCGACGTCTGACCACCCAAGGGGGTGGTGTTCGCCAACCAGGAAAGTGATGATTCCGGACCGGGAGAACTTCCCCGTCGTGTCCCGCAACCACTTCGACCCGCCATCACAAGACGGGCACGAGAAACCGAACGTTGATCCGAGATCCCATGCCTGGAAGTTGTGGCGGTGCGCGGTGACCCAGATGCGTGCTTCGTGTGCACGCTGGTCGCCGCGGGCTTGACCGTTCAACCACTTCTCGAACCCGGCCGCGTCGCTGCCTGGGATCTTGTGGCCATGGTTGAACCCCATGGGCACGTTCGCGGCGGTCGTGTACACGTTCATCTCGTCGTGCGGGATGGTGAAGTCGACGTGATCGAAACCGGGAGTTGCGTGGAGCACGCGTTGCAGGGTTTCGGCGAGGAACGCTCCCCCGTTGTCGGAGTCGGAAGTGATCGACTTCGCCGACCCACCTTGACGACCGAACTCGGTGTGGTTGCAGAGCACGGAAACGAACTGGCCCTTGTCGAATGCTGGGTACAGTTCGCGTGCGTACGCTGACCACACGTCCAGGACAAGGTTCATCTGGCCGCGGAGGCCAGCTTGTACCGTGTGCGTCTGCGACGTGTAGTTGCCGGCGATGCCTTCGAACGGGTCACCGTTGTTGACGATGACGAGCTCGGTGACGTTGCGGTGCTTTCGCTGCCGGACAACTTCGGTCTGGAAGTTCTCGAGGCCGTCGTAGAGGCGGTCGAGGGTTGCGTCGATCCCGCCGCCCTCAGACTTCCCGAGTTGCATGTCGGAGAGGTTGAGGATCGCGGCTACGGGTTCGCCGAGGCCGCTTCCGGGGATGCGGCGCGGGAGCTTCCATGCCCGTGCGCGTTTCTGCGCTTCGGTGATGTCAGCTTCGGTGACCGCGTTGGTGGTCTTCCGGCGAAACGAAGCCCTGTATGAGAACAGGTTTACGATGTCGCGGTTGCCGTCTTCGGTTCGCTTGGACGACTGCCAGGTGGATGCGCGGACCGTGTCCCCGATGATCTCGAAGAGTTCGGGGTCGAGCATGAACTTCTCGAAGACGTGATCCCAGTTGGTCAGAGGGCCTTCGGAGCGGATGCCGGTGAAGTCGCCCCCGATGACGGCGCCGTCTGGCCCGTACCTGAAGTCGCCGTTCTCCTTCGCCGTGTCCTTGTCGGGCGCTTCGGAGAGGCGGTCCGCGATGCTCACTTCGTGTATCCCATCCGTCTGCGCCACACACCGAACGTGGTGTCGGCAACCTCGGGCATGCCTTCGTCGATGAGGGCTGCGAGGAGGTCCACGTGACGCCATGCGCTGTCCGTGATGGCGTTGGATACGGCGAGCTTGTCTTCCGCTTCGAGGTCTTCGTACCACCGGTTGAGGATGGTTTGGTTGGCTTTGGGCGCGGGCGGTGCCGCGAGACGGGTTGAGAGCGACACTGGGGTCACCTTTCATAGCCGGTTTGGGCATAAGCCGTGAACATGCCGTGTGAAGTTATGAAGAGGACGGCAGAGGCGGTCAAGGGGCAACCAAGACAGGGCGCATGCCGTTGCGCGAGTGTTCCGACTTCAGGCGTGGGAACAGTCGCTGTTGTGCGGGGGTGCCTGATACCCGCGTACCGCTCCTGGGATTCGGACCCAGACTGGACGGATTTTGAGCCCGTTGCCTCTACCGGTTGGGCTAGAGCGGCGTACCCGACCAAGCGCGGTGGCTGCTTCGGGTTATGACACGACGGGGTGCGCGCTTTGACCTGTAAGCGTGGGGCTAACGGTCGGTGGGGCTGTCGTGTGTTTGTCGGGTGCGTTCTTGTGCACCTGTTTTCGCCGGCGTCGACCCGGCTTGTCCTCGACCGACCATTCGCCACGGGTCATTCCATGAGCCGACCGGGAGGAACAAAAAACCCCGCCAGTCACAGATGACGACGGGGAACTATGCTTCGTGGAGTTTAGACACTCCTTCTAGGCATATTCAGGATAGCAGATGTTACCCGAGTTCTGCTACCACTTTGGTGAGCGTGTCGAAGTCGATTTCTACTCCGATTGCGCGGCCGAGTTCGATGAGCCCTTCACGCCCCACCCATACCGCAGCGCATTCATGGTTTCGGCATTCGGCGGTGATTTCGTGCCCAACGCGTGCGCTGATGCGAAGGTTGTCGGATGACTCGCCTTCCGCGTTGGTGACTTTACCGACGCCGCACCTGGGGCATTCGGATGATCGCAACGGAACCTGTTTGGGTGGTTCGATGAGATCCCACACTTTCGCCGCCCACGTGTCCGGGTATGCGTAAAGCCGTTCGTACATGTACTCGTCGATGTCGCCGGTGTTGTGGAGGGCGTGCAGTCGGTCCCAGAATCCGCGTAGGTCGAGTTTGAGTTCGCCGGCGACCTGGACGCCCCATTCCTGCAACCACGCCCGGGTGACGTCCTGGATGTGCATGAGGAGGTCGAGGGCGATTGCGTCGACAAGGTTACGGGTTGCTGGTGATCCTCCCCCGCCGCGGCTGTTGTTGGAGGGGGTGACGAGTCTCGCGAGCCAGTCGACGAGGGGCGGGAAGTGTTGCTGTCTGTCGTGATTGTCGACGGTCACGGTGAGGGTCCATGGTCCGATCAGTCGGGCCATCCCATCGGACAGTTCGGTCATGGGTTCCTCTTCTCTGCCTTTGCCGCCAGACCTCGGAGCATGCCAGCGAATCGACTGTTACTGCTGTTGCCGTTGCTCTCCCAGTCGTTCGCCGCATCACGCATGGCCTCCGCAAGTGATCCAAACCATGTGCTGTCATCGGTGTACTCGACACCCTTTGCCACCTCGCGCCATGTCCACTGCCACTCTCGCGTCTGAGAGTGCTGGAAGAACTGGTAGCTACCGAGGTCGGGAGAATGCTTATCGATGTAGTAGGCGGTCATGGGTTCTCGCTTTCGTGTTCAAGTGTGTGTTTCCGTGCACCGTCGATCTGTGGGCCGACAAGGATGACCGGACACGACGGACAACGCCACAACGGCGGCAAAGTCATCGCGCACCCCCAGCAGGGCCATGCTCAGCGCAGAAGTGCATCCCGCCGGCCGTGACCCGAGTCGGCTCGTTCCAGCAAGTTCGCTCATCGCACAGCGTTCCAGGCTTCTCCACGTCCCGTGTGAGCGCATCGATCACTAGCGCGGTGATGCTGGTCCGCTCCATGAACGCCCGCGTTCGCAGCGCCTCATGGAGCGCGTCCGGCATCCGAAGGGTCATTGCCCGGCTCATCGCGCACCCCCAGCAGCACGCAGAGCGACACGCGCTATGCCGCCAACCAGCTCGTCCCACCAGTGATCGGAGAAGCCGGAGTAGCGGCGCAACAGCCGCAGGCCCGCGAGGCGAGACACTTCCTGCACGATGATGTCCTGCGCGTCGGACGGCTCGCCCTGCGGCTCCACGGTTCGTGTGCGTTCGATGATGCTGTTGACGATCGCGCCCTGGTTTGCCATGAGTGCGTCGGCGGCTTCCTGCATGAGCCAGTTCGATCGTTCGCAACCGTTGCCGTCTCCTTTGCGGAGCTCTGCGATCAGTTCAGAAAGGTGTGTCATCGCTGTAGCTCCCCGGTGTTGCCCATGCGTCGGTCTGGGTGGATGCGCCCGGTGTCTGCCAGGGTTCGGGTGTGGGCGCCGGACGAGACTGGCCCGTGTTCCGCAGCACCGTCACCCCGTCAACCCACACGAGCAGGTCGTAATACTTCTTGCCCTCGTGTTCCCGTTCGACGGTCTCTTCACGGCCGAAGAACGAGATCCGGTCCTTCTCCTGGAACTGGGTCCAGTCGATGTTCTTGCCGCGGATGGTTCGGAAGGTGCGCCCGGTGGTGTCGTAACCGCCGTTCTCGTTCTTCCGCGAGTGGGGTTCGCTGGTCTTGAGTCCCCACGCACCATCTGTGCCAACTAGCACCTTGTCGACGAACGCGGATCGGACCTGAATGTCAGCCATTGCTGTTTCTCCTTGTGTTGATGGTTTCGTCGATGAGGTCAGGGCGGTAACCAGACCAGTGCTTCTCCCCCGTCATCACGACGGGGGCGGTCATGTGACCCATCGCTTTCAGCAGGGGCCTGTAGTCGTCCGCGGCGACCTCCTTCACCTCGATGCCTGCCGTGTTGAACCTGCGGAGTGTGGCTTTGCAGGGTTGACAGTTGGGTTGGGTGTACACAACAACCTCAGTCATCCGTCACCTTCCTAAGCGCTTCGGTGAACAGTCGAAGGTCGTCTGCCGTCCCGCCGATCTGAGCAAACATGCGCAGAGCTTCGAGTTCCTCCGGCCCCCATCCCAGTCCGCGGAGTGTGAGCGCGATGTCGTCGGTTGTGGCAAGCGTGTCGAACATGGCTCGGATGGGCTCTGTGATCCAGTCAATGACCTTCATGCGGCCTGCCTCCCCCAGTTCGCCGGACGACGGTTCGCCTTCAGCCCGAACCAACGCCGCCGCTCAGCCACCTGGTACACGAACATGCCCAGCCGGTCAGCGATATCCGCATCCGGCAGACCGGCCTTCACGAACGCCTGAAGCAGATCGTCACGGGTCACGCCGCGCGCTTCCCTGAACCCGACGACGGCAAGGTCTGAGATCTTCACGTCGCGGTCTTCGAGAGCGTTGACGAGATGCCACCACTCCCGGTCGGAGATGTTCAGCTTGATCTCCATCAGTTCCTCCATAGTTTTAGTTCTTCGGGTGTGAGGACCGACCGGCACGACGCACACAACGCCGCCGTTGTCCTGGCCTCACGACGCAACCCACACCTCGGACACGCAGACACCGGACCACTCATTCGCCTCTCCTCGCCGGGCACGGGTAACGAACACACGACCCATCCACAGCCCACTTATGACCACCCGCGCACGGATCAACCTGTTCACGCATCGCCGCATCCCACTGCGCATTGATCGCCGCCGTGTCCGCAACGGGTGGTTCGTCGTTCCACCGCTCACCGTTCAACCAGACGACAAGCGCCGGCACATACCTCTTGTCGGTCGTATCCGTGTACGCCTTCCCGAACCGGATGATGTCCGCCACCAGGGCGTCCACGTTCATCGTCTTCGCGAGGCTCAAGAACTTCGCCAACGAACGCTTCTTCTCCGTCTTCTTCGGCCACCACTCATAGGCTCTTTCGAACTCACTCTCGAGCGATCGTTCACCGATCGCGGGTAGGTGGTTGTCAGTCGCCAGTAGTAAGTAGTTAGTAGTAAGTAGTGGGGCCTTCTTTTCGGAAGGGTTCGGGGAACGGTTCGAAACCAACTCGGAAGGGTTAACCGAACGGTTCCCGAGTAGTGCTTGAACCTCCGGGAGAACGAACCCGCGCCAGTCAGGGAACTTGTCGTGGAGCCGGTTCAGCTCGTGCACGATCACACCCTTGAGTGCCATCGAGTACACCTGCCCGTAGGCGGTGACCATCGCCTTGGTGACGTTCGGCTTCTGCAGCAGGCCGTCGTGTTTCAGGAACGACCGGATCAGAACTTCCTCTGTCTCCTCGTCGATGACGACGAACAGGCCGTCTGCGAGCTCCTGGGCGGCGTCTTCGGTCTGCTTCGGGGTGCGGCCGGCTGCCAACGCTGCGATCCGCTTAGGACGCCAATCGGCCACCCCCGCGTATGTGAGGGTGGCCGATGTGAGGAGCTGCAAGTACAGCAGTTGGGCGTGTGGACTGAGACTTCGGAAGTCGTCGTCGTTCCAGATGTCAGTCCGGATATTCGCTCTGTCGCGCGCCAACGAGCTTCACCCCCTTGAACTCCCACTGGTTGGTGAAGGGGTTTACCTCACCGAATGGGAACGAGTTGTCGATGTGATGTGCGAGGAGATCGTTCATGATCTCGTTCTCTCGCGCTTCTGCTAGACCCCGCCGCTTGCCAGCGTCGAAACCGTGGTGCCAGGAATCGTCGGAGTAGGACTCTGCCTCTGCGGCGGTGTAGACAGCGGCAGTATCGGAGGTGACGCTGTAGTCAATCTCGCGTTCGTTCACCATGTTCCAGATGACACCTGCGAAGTAGGAGAACTTGTCAGGCTGCTTCACCTGGTGGCGCAGCATGGCGACAGGGATTGCCAGTTCGTACGCGGAGACGGGGATGCCCATCTGCTTCCATCGAAACAGCGTCATCCTGTAGTCGTGAGGGAGCGGTACCTGTTGGCGGTCCTCCCCCTCCCCCACGCCCCACACGTCCCACATCTCGCGGAACTCAGCCTCGTAGTCCTCCAGCGACTCAAGATCCTGCCTAAACCGCGTCATCTTGTCGATCATCCCGAGCGCGTACGCTGCCGCACGTTCTGAGAGTCCCTGCACAATGGGCGAGTCTTGCGGGATCGACGACTTCCCTGAGTTGCAATCGCGGCAGGCGGTGACGAGGTTGGACGGCTTGTCATCCCCGCCTAGAGCAACCGGGACCACGTGATCGATTTGCAGTGTCACGTCGGGCGCCTTCTCACCGCAGTATTGGCAGGTGTGCTTGTCGCGGCGGAGGACCTCGAATCGCGTGCGCTTAGTGACAGCCATAGTTCATCCTGCCTCTCTCTTGTGGCATGTGCAGGTGTTGATGCGGCATGCTTCGTCGCCACCCCAGTTCTTGCCGGGGTGGCAGCGTGGGCAGCGACCGCATGCGGGCTGTTCGCGGGCGTACGTGGTCGGGATCGCGCCCGGTGCTGTCAGGTAACTCATGCGGCGCTCCTTCTCCTGATTGCTTGCAACGACTTCGCGGAGTACCCGGCCCAGATGCCGGTTGACTGGCCTGTGCGTAACGCGAACTCGAGGCATTGGGCTTGGACGGGGCATGTTTCGCGGCAGATGCGTTTCGCTTCGTCCGCTGTTGGTTTGTCGCCGTGGAGGGGGAACCAGAGTTCGGGGTTTGTGGTGGCACAGGCAGCGTCTCGCATCCACGTTTCCGGGGTCAGGTTGTCCTCCGTATACACACGGATCGTCATGCTGTCACTCCTATGGCTTCCATTGCCCGCTGGCCGATCCATTCCGTGTACACGGGCGGTATAGCTTGTGCGAGCTCGTGTTCGTTCATCCAGTCGATGCCGAGCAGTTCGCCTCGCACGCTGAGCGCCGGGGTGTATCCGCCGCGCCTGTCGGGGTTGTCCCGGTGCTCGGGCTTGCGGTGGCGTGATCCCTTGTAGGAGCCACCGACTGGCCGGCTATCGTGCGCGCACGGGGCCGGTGCTAGACCGATTGGGAAGGACGTTTCGAACAGGCGGTGTCGTTGCAGCTGCAACTCCACTCCGTCAACGTCGGGTGCTGAGAGTCCGAACATGCTGCCACAGAGCATCACCGGGTTCTGGAGGGGGGCGCCGACGACGTTCTCGATGATGTGCGGCCGGCCCACTTCGACGAGGGCGTCACGGGTCGGAGCGAGCAGATCCGGGTGTTCCACGGAGTGGCTGTTCGCGGTGATGCTGTACACCTGGCAGGGCGGCGACGCGTGAATCACATCGAACTCGCGGCCATGCTCGAGGACGAAGGCGATTGCGTCGGCCTGGTGGAACTCGTGCGGGTATCGCGGTTGCGGTGATACGTCTACGCCTACGACGTCGAATCCTGCTCGCGCGTACCCTTCGCCGGCGCCTCCCGCGCAGCAGAACAGGTCGAGCAGTCTGGGCCGGCTCACGTGGTCACCTCGAGTTCGAGTCGTGCGATGCCGCCTGGTTCGTGGCGGATGAGAGGCGCGCGTTTGTCCATGTACTGGGGGGTGTCGTCGGGGACGATGCCGGCGTCTACGAGCCCGTCGCACATGGCTTTGAAGGTGGGGTAGATGTTGTCTGAGTCGCGGCGGCGTTTGTCTGTGACGACCCATGTGAGCTGCACGGTGACGTGAGTCTTGGGGGCGATGTCGTTTGCGCCCGCTAGTGCGTCAGTCCATTCGCGGATCTGTCGTGTGAGTTTGGCTTTCTGCGCCCAGTGGAGGCGTTGGTTTGCGTTGAGTGGCGGTCTGGGCCAGTCGAATGTGAGCACCGTCATGTTTGTCTCCTGGGGTGCAGTGAGGGCGCGCATCCTGATCGGTTGCGCGCCCTCAAGGTTTGTTGAGTCGTCAGTTGGTGATTCGTTGCGCGTACCCGGCAGAGAGGATGTGGTCGGCAAGTCGGTCGATGGCGTCCGCGGGAATGCCGAAGTCGTCTCCGCCGAGCATCAGGGCTCCGTGTCGTTCGGCGAAGCGATTGATCACGTCTGCCAGTCGCTCTGTGTCTTTCATTCGAGTTCCTTCCGCCGCTGTTCGATTGCGTCTTTCACCTGGTTGTGGATGCCGATGAGTGTTGCGTGTGCGGCGATCTCGTCGAGTTTCTGTGTGGTGGTTGCCTGGTTGATGGCGGCGTGTGCAGCATCAACCACCGCGGGGTCTACGGGGGTGTCGGCGAGGGGTTCGACCTTCCACGGCTTCGGCGAACGTCCTCTGCCAGACGCACGAATGTTCACCGTCTGCGGGCCATCAATGTGTGACAGGTGGCTCACTCGGATGCCACCTACGCGGTCTTTGCCGAACATGACGTCGGGGTCGTTGTAGAGGGTGACGCGGCGGCCGACCCACTGTTTCGCGTCGGACCCCCAGCATCGGGCGAGCACGTCGAGCATGCCTTTGCTGGGTCGCCATACGCGGGGGAAGCCTTCGAGTGCGATTTCCGCTACGGTCTTGCCGTCGCGGAGGGCCAGGCGTCCTCCGGCAGCGATGGTGAACGTGCGAGGCGTGACGAGTTCGATCGCGTCGAGCTGGTCACTGTTCGGCGCGAGGGCATCAGTGATGTCCATTAGTAGACCTCTCCGTCTATGTACTTGCCTTGGATATCTGGATGCCACGGCGGGAACACCTCGCCGCACTCGCAGCAGGTAGGCAAACGCCCGGTACACAGTGGGCAGTGGCCCTTTGAGCATCGATCCATCAGAATGTGATCTCCTCGATGCTTGCCCGCCGTTCGGTCATGGGTAGACCGGCGGTGGCGGTGGTGAAGTTGTTGACGATGTTGGTGACGTTGATCTCGAACGTCTCGGCGGCGGCGTGGATGGCATCTGTCCAGCGCTGGTCGGGGTGGACGCGTTTGACCCAGAGTGGGAGGCCGGCGCTGTATGACACGTAGTCGCACCAGTCGCGATCGCTGACGAGCATCCCCGCGTGCATTTGGGCCATGTTCTCGAGTGGCGGCAACCCTTTGAGTACGGTCTTGAGGTGTTCCTTGGGGCGACGGGACTTGATCTCAATCAGCCCGTCATCCCCCACGAGGCCGTCTGGTGAGTAGCCGATCTTGTAGCTTCCGAAGTCGCGGACCATGAACCCGACCTGTTCGACGGGTGCGAAGTGCTCGGCGTAGGCATCACGCGCGAACGGTTCGTCGTCTGTTCCCCGTTGCATGTCTTCGGTCGGGTACACGAAGTCGACGTGTCCTGTGATGCGTTCGGCGGCGAGTTGCATGGTGAGGCCGCGTGACGTTTCGTTGTCCGCGACTTTGAGGGTGGTGGGGGTGATGAGGCGGCCGATGGTGGATGCGGTGAGTAGACCACATCTCGCAGCCAGCCAGGATTCGCTGCCCTGTTCTAGGTCTTCGTAGATGCGCACATTCATGCTTGCTTCAATCCTTTACATGAGACCAATGCTGGCCGTTGAGAACGAACTGGATAGCGGCTCTCGAGACACCGAATTTCTTCGCTAGGTCTGTCTGCACCGCACCCTGAGATCGAAGGCGGCGGATCTCTCGCACTGATGCATCCGTGAGCTTGTGCATACCGTTGCGCTCGCCCGGGGTGTCTGTGCCGTGCCGGCGCTTGTCTGTGGCGTTCTCGGTCGCAGTCGCATACCGAAGGTTGTCGAGTCGGGCATTCTGCCGGTCGCCATCAGAGTGGGCTACCTGCATACCGTCCGGGCGTGGTCCCAGGAAAGCCGCGGCAACAAGAGAGTGAACGGGATACTTGCTGCACCGGTTGCCGTCAGGCTTCTGGAGAGTTACACAGAGATAGCCGGTCGCTCCGACATGCAGGCTTTTCTGTCTAGCCGCATTGGTGAGTCCGCGCGCCCTTCCGCCATGACGCCGGAAGGATCGAACTCGACCGAGGTTGCTCACCTCGTAGCCCTCGAATCCGGGTACAGCGCGCCAAACTTCACCCTGTTCGAGCTCGGCGTACGTCGTGAGCGTCATGGGTTGATCTCGATTCCGGTGATGCCGAGGTTCTGGTAGATGGCTTCGTTGCGTGCTGCCCGGTATGCGTGGACCCACATGTCGGGTGGGTAGATGGTGAGCATGTAGGTGCCGCGGTAGACGCCCCAGCATCCGGATTCGGTGTGGGCAACACGGACACGACTAGTCATGGTGTGGTCCTTTCCATCCGCCGGCGTCTTCGAGTCGTTTCTGTGCCACTACGGATTCCCAGTAACGGACGTGTGATTGTGCGAGTGCGATGGCTGTGGGGTTGTTGCCGTGTTGGGCGTGGTTGAGGTATGCCTGTTCCTGCGCCAACCGGTCGAGTGCTTCGTCAAGAGTCGTCATGGCCTCTCCTATTGCGGATAAACGACCTCAACCCGTATGCCTCGTTCGTTGGCCTGGGCAAGGATTTGATTCACCAGTTCTTGTGTCTTACCCGCACTGCGCGCCGAAACTATGGCAGTTGGGGCGGGAGGTGCCTGAGCAGGTTCGTGTTGAAGGAACTCTCTAACCGCTTTCGCGGCATCGATAGGTAGCGCGAGTGCCCACCCGAAGGCGGTAGTGATCTCGATGGCCCCGTCTCCGCGGTCACGGACACCAACCCCAGCGCTCGATATGAATGCTGTTTTCAGGCTCTCTTCGTAAAAGTTCATGGTCGTCTCCTGGTTTTGGGTTCGCGGCATGTCAGGCAGACGATGGCGAAGAAGGTAAAGAAGAGCCCCGTCAACCAGAGGGTTGCGGGGCTGTTGGGGGTGACGGCGATACACCCGAGGGAGAGGGCGGCGAGTGTGAACGCCGCAAACCTGAGCGTGGTCATCGCCTCTTCCGTCCCGCGATGTACGCAGCTCGCCAGGATGCGATTAACCCGTAGGCGGCGGTAGTTCCGATGAAGTACCAGCCGAGGAGCACACGCAGGGCACCTTCCCCGGCCGGCGGTGGCCCTGTCAGCGCGTAAAGAGCACACAGGATGCCCGGTACGGCCCAGATGCATACGAGCGCCTGCATCCATTGCTTCTTCTCGGTGTCGCTCATCGGAGTGCTTCTCTCTGTTGTTCGGTGAGGAATCGGACGGGCCGTTTGAGGATGAGTCGTTCGATCTCGTCCCACATGTCCACCAAACCGATACGCCACATCGTGTGCGCCTGCATGCCCTCCGCGAGCTCACGGAAAATACGGTCTTCCATCACGACTCCTCGCCGCTTGTCGGGTTGTAGGGTTCCCACTCGGGTTCGGGTGGGATGGGTCGCCGCTCGATCGAGTAGGTCAGCTTGTCCTCCGCGAGAAGCAGACCTGTTTGCACCAGCTTGTCTTCGGCCGCTTGAAGCGCAGCGGCTCGGGCCTGTGCTCCTTGAAGGGAGGTGGTACGCTCCCATTCCCATTGGTCTCCGTCAACGAGTCGACCAACCAACCGGTACTCGAAGTTCTCCATCACGGTTCTCCTTTGATCGTGTACGGGTTGTCTCCGGGTGCCAGCCAGCGTTCGGTCTCGTCTCGGATCGCACCGCATTCCACGGCAGCCCACAACGCGCCTTCCGCCCACACGGGACCTGCGATCGTGTTGATGGCGGCCTGTGCGCGGGTGATCCACCATGCGCGGTCGTCCGGGTGTTTGGGTGGCCAGGGTGTTTTGGGGGCGTCGCGGGCGTCGGGTGCGGGGGCCTCAAACATCGCCGCCGCCACCCGCTCGATCAGGTCATCCATGCGTTCACCCCCAGCACGCTCGGCATGTGCAATGGGGCACCGTGTACCCGAATCTGAGGTACTGGCACCGTGACGTCTGGTTGTTGTGACCCGGCCCACCGTGAGCGTTCGCCAGGACACACTTCTCACACCCCTCAACCGTGAACATCAGTGGCCTTCCTTGTGTAGTGCGCGTTGGTAGGCGGCCGTTTCGACCAGGAACCCCGCAACCCGCAAACGCCTATCCCGACGCAACACCAACAGCCGCTGAATGAGCGAGAACATCAGGACACCGGCCGGACTTCATAGCGATACTGGAAACGCTGAGCCCCGATGAAGTCCCAAGCGTCGTCCTCAATGACGAACCAAGCGATGGCAATCCCTCGGTCGCAGACCTCAAACTTCGCAGCATCCATGTCGTGCTCCTTATGTGTCTTGTGCCATAAAACGTGGATGCCGGGGACTCGAACCCCGGAGTATGCCCTCCACCCGCCAGGCCCTCCATCTCCCCGCATATGCACCAGCCGAAGCGCACGAGAAGTTCTAGACCGGTAACCGCCACCCCGAACGGGGAAGCCTGGACTCGTTAGATCACCGGCCCGTGAGAGCCTTGAATTACTCCACACCCCGCCCTCACGAGACGGAGCCGCCATCCCAACCAAGGAATGGGCCTCACACCATCCGCGGAACCACCCCTTGGTGGCCGGCCATCGGCTTGACGCTTACCTCTATGTAGTTCGCCCGATCTCCCCTTAGCCGGTCGGTATAACGCGGGATGGGGGCGGGATTTAGTTGTGCGTGCACCCTGTTTTTGGGTGCACTGAGTGACGGGTAGATCAGTGCGACCTACCAGCCGGATCTGGTGACGGGGATCAGCCGGAGAGAGCGCACCACCTACACGCGCTGTCCCGAGCGAAGTTCTCGTGGGCCAACGTCGAGTTGGGCTTGGGCCACCCGCACGACGCACACCACGACATCGCGTAGTAGAGGTCGTTGCCCGAACAGGAGGGGCAGAGGTAATCGCTCACGATGCTCTCCTCGACCGGGAACGGGAGGGTTGAGCCCATGCATCCTGAGGCGGAGTGAAACTCGACGCTTCAGGGGAAGGATTCGACTCAGCGAATCTCCTACCGAGAGCGGCGGAGTCGATGAGGTCGTATGCGGTGATGCCGAGGAAACTCGCGACTTTGTCGAGCTCGTCAGCGGTGAACGGGGTGTGCCCGTTGAGTCTGCCCGAGATGGTCGGCCGGCTGAGGCCAAGCGGGGCGGTGAGGTCGGTGAGCTTCTTGCCCTGTCGTCCCAGTTCCGCTCTGACCGCTGATGCGATCGAGGCGGAGAACGTATCCGTGGTTGCTGGCATGTCTTCATTGTTGTCCATATTTACGGACAGCGCAAGCGAGTGTGACAAACGAGTCCGTAATTGAGTACGCTTCTCACATGGGACACAAGCCGACAGTTGGGCTGACAGCCGCCAACTCGCAGTTCGCTCAGGAGATAACGCGCTACCTTGAGCACGTGCGCGCGCGGTCTGGCGTGTCCGTCCGAAAAGTCTCGGAGCAGCCAGCAAGCAAGCGCGCCAACTCGTGGTGGGCAGAGATTTTCAACGGCAAGAAGATCCTCACCACGAGCGACATCGACTGGATCTCTACAGACCTGCTCGGGATAACACCTTTCCGACTCATCGAGTACGCGCGCCTCCATGCGGAAGGGTCTGCTACGCCTCCGGTTCGGTTCTATGTCGGTGACCTCGACGATGATGTGAACGTGCTGACGCAGGAGGAAGAGTCGTTCTTGCGTCAGAGCGAGCTAGAGCTTGCGGCTTACCGAGGACGCAACGAAGCGGACAAGCCGCACGCCGAATAGGGGGGATATGCTGCGCGATCTGATACGCCACGCTGGTTCGCTCGGCGCCCAGGTTCACTTCGCGCCGATCGAAGATGACCCGGATCTCCTCGGGTACTTTCTCCCGCGGCAGAGGCGGATCGTCGTCCGCTTGGGTATGACCCTCGCTCAATCGCGGTGGGTGCTGGCTCACGAGTGCGGTCACGCGTACTACGACCACAGATGCACCGGCCCTGCTGATCGGGACTCTGCTGAGCGTCAGGCGAACGCGTACGCGGCCCGGCTGCTCATCGACCCGGTGGAGTATGCGCGGCTCGAGGCCATCAACCCGGATCAGCATTGGTTGGCGGATGAGTTCAGTGTGTCGGTCGATGCGATCCACGCGTATGAGACGCACTGTCTGACGAGGTTGCGTGGGATCACGTACTCGAGCGCCCGGATGGGCATCAATCAGTGGGCTCACAAGGCGGTGTTGGCGTAGGCGGGGTGTAGGCGTGCCTACATCGGGGGGTCAAAATCGTTGAATCTGCGGTAAACTGTATTTACAGACACACCGTACGGTGAGTCATTAAATTCCGCGTGATTCCGCGGCAAAACAGGCATTCAGTGGGTGTAGGCGTGACAGTTTCAAGCCCCGTTACTCACCCCAGCTCGAAGAGGCTCGGACCGTTCGGTCCGAGCCTCTTCGCCTTTCGGCCGGTCCGGCCCCGTGGTCGCGCGGCCCTAGACTGTCCTGGTGTCACTGGCGGTCTGGTTCTCCCTTCTCACCGCATCCGTGGTGATCAGCTTCACGCCGGGAGCCGGCGCGATCAACACGATGTCCAACTCCCTCACCCAGGGCTGGAAGCGCTCGATCTGGGGCATCATCGGCCAACAGATCGCGCTCATCGTCCATGTGGTGATCGTCGCCGCTGGAGTCGGGCTCCTCGTCTCACGCTCGGATCTCCTGTTCAACGTCATCCGGTACGCCGGCGCCGCCTACCTCGTCTACCTCGGGATCCGGTTGATCCTGACCCGGCCCGCGCCGGCACTCGACGACGCGCCGGATCCTGTGGACGCCCGGGAGAGCCACTGGTCGATGATGCGCCGCGGGTTCTGGGTGAACCTGCTGAACCCGAAGGCGATCGTGTTCTTCCTCGCGTTCATCCCGCAGTTCATCCGACTGGACCAGCCACCGCTCCCCCAGTACCTGGCACTCGTCGCGACGGTCGTGGTCGTCGACGTCCTGGTGATGTGGGGGTTCTTCGCCACGGCGGCGCGTCCCTTCCGGCGTCTCACGCGCTCCCCGCAGGGACAGCGGATCCTCAATACGGTGTTCGGAACCCTCTTCATCGGCGTGGCAGCCCTCCTCGTCCTTCTGCACTGAGCACCCGGCCGTCGCCGTAGGCTGGAGGCGATGGACATGGACGCCGCGGCCTTCGAGGCCCTCGTGATCGACGAGCTCGACCAGCTGCCTGACGAGATGGTCGAGCAGCTCGAGAACGTCGTCTTCGTCGTGGAGGACCGTCCGGAGGACGGCGGTCTCGACCTGCTCGGCCTCTACGACGGCCTGGCGCTGACGGAGCGCACGCAATACGGGATGGGCGAGCTGCCCGACCGCATCATCGTCTACCGGGAGCCGCACCTCGCACAGTGCGACGACATCGACCAACTCCGTGACGAGATCCACACCACGCTCGTCCATGAGATCGCGCACTTCCACGGCATCGACGACGCGCAGTTGCATGAGCTCGGGTGGGCATGATCATGTCGACCGCTCTTCCCGAGGTCGAGGAGACCACAGACCTGTTCGCTGCTCCGCTGGAGCCCTGGGAGGTCGTCGTATGGAACGACCCCGTGAATCTGATGAGCTACGTCATGCGCGTCTTCCGCACCTACTTCGGCTACACGACCGAACACGCCACCCGCCTCATGCTCGCCGTTCATCACGACGGCCACGCGATCGTCGCCACCGGCCCGCGAGAGACCATGGAGGTGCACGCTCAGGCGATGCACGACTACGGACTCTGGGCGACCGTCAGGAAGGCCGCATGAACACCACGCCGATCACCGTCTCCGTCGCCACGATCGAGGGGATGCACCTGGCCCGACTCGTCGATGACTTCATGGAGGTGCTGCGGGACTCCGAACAGGACGACCCGGGGGTGGCCCGGCTGACCCCGAACGCCTACCCGGACGACGACGATGCGTCGGCCGCATTCGCCTCCGCCACGCGCGCGGACCTCCTCGACCGGCGGTTGCACGACGCCCGCACGGTTCGCGCATCGCTGCAGATGTTCGACCCCGACGCCGAGGTGACCGATGCCGATGCCCGGATCCCTCGCGATGTCGTGGTGCGCCGTGACCACGTGGACGCCTGGCTGCGCACCCTCACCGCCATCCGCCTCGTGATCGCGACGCGCCTCGGCATCACCGACGACGAGCCCGACGTCGGGGGCGATGGCCAAGCGGTGTACGACTGGCTGGGATACCGCCTCGAGCTCCTCATCGAAGCCGTGGACGAGAGCGACGCCGACGCCCTCCGCTGAGCGCTCTCAGGGAACCTCGACGACTCGGGTGGCGAGTTCGCGGGGGCTGTCCCGCTCGACGTGACGGCGCTCCTGCGCCGCCCAGCGGTCCCAGTGCGGGCGGTAGGTGTCTCCGTCCCGGGCGAGCGCCCGTGACTTGCGTGAGTGTTCCCCGGACTCCACCCAGACGCGGACATCCGCCAGCCGTGCCGTGGACGGACGCAGGATCCCGCTGCCTTCGACGATGACCCCGAGCGCGGGATCGACCGCATGCGTCTCCGCCTCCTCGCCGCGCTCCCAATCCCAGCGACGCCAGGCGCCGAGCAGGCCGCGTCCGTGCGGGCGGAGGATGCCCTCCAGCGCCTTCTCCGCGCCCCCGTCGAGTCCGTCCCAGCCCGGGTACAGCGAATCCAGCGCGATGACCTGCACGCGGCCGGCAACCGGCCAGGCATGTGCCACACGCGCAGCCAGAGAGGTCTTGCCGGCACCGCTTCCCCCGTCGATGATCACGACAGGATTGGACGCCGCGAGTGCGCGGACGTCCTCGACGATCAGTGTCGCGGCGTGCGAGAGAGCAGCTGCGACCGCGTCGTCACTTCTTGAGGGCACGGATGATGCGCGTGAGTGCCCGACCTGTGACCCAGACGAAGGGCACGGCCACGACCAGGAGCGTCACGATGTTCGGCTCGAAGCGCAGTCCCTCTTCGCGACGGACGTAGACACCGACCGGGACCGACACGCCGCCGCCCCCGCCGCCTTCTCCTCCGTCGCCGCTGGCGCCGCCGAAGCCCGCGTAGGTGAACGCCACCGGAGTGACGGTGACACCGTCGATCTCCTGCGGCTCCCCGTATGCGCTCTTCACGCCGAAGGACGCGACCTGATTCCCGAGTTCCAGTGCAATGTTCGGCATGTTCCCACGGTAGCCGACGGCGGCCTCCGGCGCGCGGTCAATCGACGCCGTGATCCTTCGGATGGCGAGCGGCACCTCGTCCTTCACCTCGTCCGATGTGGCGCGCTCTGCTGATCGTCGCCGAACCGAACCGTGCCATGGCCTCGTCGACCGCCCCCTCGACCTTGCGCCAGCCCTCGTCGTCATCCCAGAGTGCCAGCGCGCTACCTCCCGCAGGCCGGAGGTTCTCGGCGCGGACTCCCACGAGGCGGATCGGGTCGCGACGCTCGATGAGCGCGAACAGACCCTGCGCCGCCTCGCCGATGCGCTGTCCGACCGCGGTGGGTTCGCTCAGCGTCTGCGATCGGTTGACGGTCCGGAAGTCGTCGAAGCGGATCTTGATCGCGACCGTGGAGGTCTCCCACCCGGCCCGACGCAGACGGGCGCCCACGCGATCGGCGAGCCGGAGCAGTTCGGCGCGGAGGAACGCTCGATCCGTGATGTCCTGGTCGAACGTCTCCTCGTGGCCGATGCTCTTCTCCACGCGCTCGGTGTCGACGGCGCGGGGGTCCTCTCCCCGGGCGAGCTGCGCGAGCCGCGTGCTGAGCGCCGGCCCGACAGCCCGGTCCAGCATCTCCGGCGGCGCCGTGCGCAGGTCGTCGATCGTGCGGAGGCCGCGGGCTTCCAGAGCTTCCGCCGCCTTCGGCCCCACTCCCCACAGCGCCCGCACCGGGCGCGGCGCGAGGAACGCGAGAGTGTCGTGCTCGGCGACCACGAGCATTCCGTCGGGCTTTGCCATGGTCGATGCCATCTTCGCGACGTGCTTGGTCGCGGCCACGCCGACGCTGCAGGTGATGCCGACCTCGGCGAGGACGCGCTCGCGGATCTGGGCGGCGATCCGGGCGGGACTCCCCCACAGCCGGCGCACACCCTGCACGTCGAGGAAGGCCTCGTCCACCGACAAGGGTTCCACGAGCGGCGTGAACGACTCGAAGATCGCCATCACCTGCCGCGAGACCTCTTGATACCGAGAGAAGTGCGGCGGGACGATACGTGCGGTGGGACACAACCGCAGAGCCTGCGATACGGGCATGGCGGAGCGCACGCCGTAGCGCCGTGCTTCGTAGGAAGCGCTGGAGACCACCGATCGTCCGTCCGGGGATCCGATGATCAGCGGCAGCCCGCGAAGACCCGGATCATCCAGCACCTCGACGGCGGCGTAGAACGCATCCATGTCGACGTGGAGGATCCGCGTCCCGGAATCGTCGGCGTCGGCCGAGGACACCATGCGGCCTCTGCCATCACCGTGTCCCATGAGTCCATTGTCCCCCGGGCCGCCGACACGGCGGCCCGGGGGCGAGAATCACTGCGCGGCGCGCTCGAGGATGAGTTCGCGGACGCGTGCGGCGTCGGCCTGGCCCTTCATGGCCTTCATGACCGCGCCGATGATGGCACCGGCCGCCTGGACCTTGCCATCCTGGATCTTGGCCATCACGTCGGGCTGCGCGGCGAGAGCCTCGTCGATCGCCGCGATGAGGGCGCCGTCGTCCGAGACCACGGCGAGACCACGGGCGTCGACGACCTCTTGCGGCGTGCCTTCCCCGGCGATCACGCCCTCCAGCACCTGGCGCGCGAGCTTATCGGTCAGCGTGCCGGCATCGACGAGCTGCTGCAGTGCGGCGACGCTCTCCGGGCTGACCAGGTCGACCGCGTCCTTCTCCTGCGCGTTGGCGAGGCGGGTGATCTCCCCCGTCCACCACTTCCGTGCCGCGGCGGGCGTGGCCCCGGCGGCGATCGTGGCCTCGACGACGTCGAGCAGACCGCCGTTGCGCACGTCCTGGAACTCCAGCGGGGTGAAGCCCCACTCGTCCATGAGCCGGCGACGGCGGGCGACGGGCTGCTCGGGCAGCGCCGCACGCAGCTCCTCGATCAGCTCACGGGGAGGCTGCACCGGAAGCAGGTCGGGCTCGGGGAAGTACCGGTAGTCGTCGGCGTCCGACTTCGGACGGCCGGGAGAGGTGGTCCCGGTGTCCTCGTGCCAGTGCCGCGTCTCCTGGGTGATGGTGCCGCCGTCGGCGAGGATCTGCGCCTGGCGCTGGATCTCGTACCGCACCGCACGCTCCACCGAGCGCATCGAGTTGACGTTCTTCGTCTCGGTGCGCGTGCCGAGCTTCTCCTCGCCACGAGGACGGAGAGACACATTGGCGTCGCAACGGAGGTTGCCGCGCTCGAGGCGAGCCTCGGAGATCCCGAGCCCGCGGACGATGTCGCGGATCGCGGCGACGTAGGCCTTGGCGACCTCGGGGGCCCGGTGATCGGTGCCGAAGATGGTCTTCGTCACGATCTCGACGAGCGGGACACCGGCACGGTTGTAGTCGACGAGCGAGTACTCGGCACCCTGGATACGCCCGGTCGAGCCGCCCATGTGCGTGAGCTTGCCGGCGTCCTCCTCCATGTGCGCGCGCTCGATCGGGATCGTCACCATCGTGCCGTCCTCGAGCTCCACCTCCACCGAGCCCTCGAAGGCGATCGGCTCGTCGTACTGGGAGATCTGATAGTTCTTGCCGAGGTCCGGGTAGAAGTAGTTCTTCCGGGCGAAACGGCTGGACTCGGCGATCGAGCAGCCGAGCGCGAGGCCGAGGCTGATCGAGGATCGGATGGCCGTCTCGTTGACGACCGGCAGCGAACCGGGCAGACCCAGGTCGACCGGCGCGATCAGGGTGTTCGGCTCCGCCGCGTGGTACGCCTCGTTCGCGGGGTTGGGCGCGTCGGAGAACATCTTCGTGTTCGTGTTGAGCTCGACGTGCACCTCGAATCCGAGGACCGGCTCGAACATCTCGAGCGCCTTGTCGAAGTCCATGAGCTTGGCAGCGGCCATCAGCGCGCGCCTCCTTCCAGCTGGGGGGCACGGGACAGCAGCGGCGCGCCCCAGGAGTCCACGAGCAGCGTCTCGAGGGCGGCGCCCACGCGGTACAGACGAGCGTCCTCCCGCGCCGGGGCGAGGAACTGGATGCCAACGGGCAGGCCGTCGTCGTCCGCAAGACCACTCGGGATCGAGATGCCGGGGACACCGGCGAGGTTCGCCGGGATCGTCGTGATGTCGTTGAGGTACATCTGCAGCGGGTCGTCGATCTTCTCACCGAGCTTGAACGCGGTGGTCGGGGCCGACGGGGTCGCGATGACGTCGACATCGGCGAAGGCCGCGGCGAAGTCCTGCTGGATCAGCGTGCGGACCTTCTGCGCGCTGCCGTAGTACGCGTCGTAGTAGCCCGCCGACAGCGCGTAGGTGCCGAGGATGATGCGGCGCTTGACCTCGTCGCCGAAGCCGGCGTCGCGCGTGGCGGACATCACGTCCTCGACGGTGGGGTTCCCGGCCGGGGTGACGCGGAGACCGAAGCGCACCGAGTCGAACTTGGCCAGGTTGCTCGAGGCCTCCGCCGGCAGGATCAGGTAGTAGGCGGCCACGCCGTACTCGAAGTGCGGCGCACCGATCTCCACGATCTCCGCGCCCTGCGCCTCGAGCAGCGCCAGCGCGCTGCGGAACGACGCCGCGACGCCCGGCTGGAAACCGCTGTCGGGGAGCTCGCGGATGACGCCGACGCGCAGACCCTTGAGGCCGTCGCCGCGCGCACCCTCGCGTGCGGCCGCCGCGAAGGACGGCCACTGCTCGTCGAGCGACGTGGAGTCCTTCGGGTCATGGCCGCCGATCGCGTCGTGCAGCAGACCGGCATCGAGCACCGTGCGGGTGACCGGGCCGACCTGGTCGAGGCTCGACGCCAACGCGATGGCGCCGTATCGGCTGACACCGCCGTACGTCGGCTTCACGCCGACCGTTCCGGTCACGTGCGCAGGCTGACGGATCGATCCGCCGGTGTCGGAGCCGAGGGCGAGCGGGGCCTCGAAGGCGGCGACGGCGGCGGCAGAGCCCCCACCCGAGCCCCCGGGGATCCGGTCGAGATCCCAGGGGTTGCGTGTCGGGCCGTAGGCGGAGTGCTCCGTCGACGAGCCCATCGCGAACTCGTCCATGTTCGTCTTGCCGAGCGGGATGAGTCCGGCGGCACGGGAGCGGGCCACGACCGTCGCGTCATACGGCGAGCGGTAGCCCTCGAGGATCCGCGAGCCGCTCGTGGTCGGCTGATCGGTCGTGACGAGGACGTCCTTGATCGCGAGCGGGACACCGGCGATCGGCCCGAGGTCCTCCCCCGCGGCACGGCGGGCGTCGATGTCGGCCGCGGCCTCGAGCGCGTGCTCGTTGACGTGCAGGAACGCGTGCACGGCGCCGTCGACCTGGGCGATGCGGTCGAGGTGCGCCTGCGTGGCCTCGACGCTGGAGACCTCGCGCGTCGTGAGCTTGTCGGCGAGCTCCGCCGCCGTCAGTCGGATGATGTCGCTCACTGCTCTTCTCCCAGGATCGCGGTGACGCGGAACCGGCCGTCGGCCTGGTCCGGGGCGTTCTGCAGCACCTGCTCGTGCGTCAGCGTCTCGCCGACCACGTCGGGACGGAACACGTTGCTCAGCGGGATCGGGTGGCTGGTCGCGGCGACATCGGCGGTCGCGACCTCGGACACCTTGGCGATGTTGTCGACGATGGCGTCGAGCTGGCCGGTGAGCCGCGTCACCTCGTCGTCGTTCAGCTGGATGCGCGCGAGCACGCCGAGATGGCGCACAAGATCAGGGGTGATTTCAGACACGCTCCCCAGTCTAGTTGGCGAGCCGCCCGCCGCTCGGTGCGGCGCGGCCCGCCTAAGCTGGGCGCGTGAGCACGTTCCAGCCCCCTCGCCCGTGGATCGCCAGCTACGCCGACGGCGTCCCGGAGGACCTCGCCCCCGTCAGCGGCTCCCTCGTGGACATCGTCGCCGCGTCGGCGCGGGACTATCCCGATGCCCCGGCCCTGCAGTTCTTCGGCAGGGAGACCACCTACGCACAGCTGCAGGAGGCGATCGATCGCGCCGCCGCGGGGCTCCGGGATCTCGGCGTGCGCGCCGGCGACCCGGTCGCCATCGTCCTGCCGAACTGCCCCCAGCACATCGTGGCGTTCTACGCCGTGCTGCGACTCGGAGCGGTCGTGGTCGAGCACAACCCGCTCTACACCCCCCGCGAGCTGCGCAAGCAGTTCGAGGACCACGGCGCCAAGCACGCGATCGTCTGGAACAAGGTCGTGGCGACGGTTCAGGAGTTCCCGAGCGACCTGGCCGTCTCGACGCTCGTGTCCGTTGACGTCACTCGCGCCATGCCCGCACTCACCCGCTTCGCGCTCCGGCTGCCGGTGGCGAAGGCGAGGGAATCGCGGGCGGCGCTGACCGAGCGCGTCCGCGGCACCGTCCTCTGGGAGTCGGTGGTCGCCGGTGCCCCGATCCCCGCCTCGCATCCGCAGCCCGGCACGGACGACCTGGCGATCATCCAGTACACGTCGGGGACCACGGGCACGCCGAAGGGCGCCGCCCTCACCCACCGCAACCTCCTCGCCAATGCGGCACAGTCCCAGGCCTGGGTCCCATCCATCCAGCGCGGCAAGGGCTGCGTCGTGTACGCCGTGCTGCCCATGTTCCACGCCTACGGCCTGACCCTCTGCCTCACCTTCGCGATGTCGATGGGGGCGCGCCTCGTGCTGTTCCCGAAGTTCGATCCCGATCTCGTGCTGGACGTGGTCAAGAAGCACCCGGCGACGTTCCTGCCGCTCGTGCCGCCCATCGCCGACCGGCTGCTCGCGGCCGCCAACGCCAAGGGCGTCTCCCTCGACGGCATCGAAGTGGCGATCTCCGGCGCCATGGCGCTGCCGCACGAACTCGTCGTCCCGTTCGAAGCCGCGACGCACGGCTATCTCGTCGAGGGCTACGGTCTGAGCGAGTGCTCCCCCGTCCTCATGGCGAACCCGGTGGCCGACAACCGTGTCCCCGGCACGGTGGGCCTCCCGCTCCCCGGGACGGAGTGCCGCGTCGTCGATCCGGAGAACCCCACCGAGGACGTCCCGGCCGGTTCCGCCGGCGAGCTCGTCGTGCGCGGCCCTCAGGTCTTCTCCGGGTATTACGGAAAGCCCGAGGAGACGGAGGCCGTGTTCGTCGACGGCTGGTACCGGACCGGCGACATCGTCACGATCGACGACGCCGGATTCGTGCGGATCGTCGACCGGATCAAGGAGCTCATCATCACGGGCGGCTTCAACGTCGCCCCCACCGAGGTCGAGAACGCGCTGCGCCAGCATCCGTCGGTCGTCGACGCTGCGGTCGTCGGACTGCCCAGCGACCACTCGGGCGAGGAGGTCGTGGCGGCGATCGTCGTCGACCCCGGGGCCGATGTCGATGTCGAGGCGATCCGCGAGTACGCCCGCAGCATCCTCACGCCGTACAAGGTGCCGCGCCGCGTCTTCGTCGTCGACGAGCTGCCGACGTCGCTGATCGGCAAGGTGCTCCGCCGGCAGGTGAAGGAGAAGCTGCTCGCCCTCACCTCGGGCGTCTGACCCGGTCGCACAGGAAGCGGGTCGCCGGGCGCGCTACCCTTGGGAAGTGACCCCTGAAGAAGTGACCCCTGAAGAAGTGACCCCCACCGACGCCCCTGACGAGTCCCCCGCAACCCCCGGATTCGAGGACCTCGGCATCACCGGGCCGGTCCTCAAGGCCATCAAGGATCTCGGTTACGAGACCCCCTCGCCCATCCAGGCCGCGACCATCCCGACGCTGCTCGCCGGCCGCGATGTGGTCGGCATGGCGCAGACCGGCACCGGCAAGACCGCCGCCTTCGCCCTCCCCGTGCTGGAGCGGCTCGACGTCACGCAGAAGACGCCGCAGGCCCTCGTCCTCGCCCCGACCCGCGAGCTCGCGCTGCAGGTCTGCGAGGCCTTCGAGTCCTACGCGTCGCGCATGAAGGGCGTGCACGTGCTCCCCGTCTACGGCGGTCAGGGCTACGGGGTGCAGTTGTCCGCGCTTCGCCGTGGCGTGCACGTCGTCGTGGGAACCCCCGGCCGCATCATGGACCACCTCGCCAAGGGCACGCTCGACCTCTCCGAGCTGCAGTACCTCGTGCTGGACGAAGCCGACGAGATGCTGAAGATGGGCTTCGCCGAAGACGTCGAGCAGATCCTCGCGCAGACGCCGGAGGAGAAGCAGGTCGCCCTGTTCTCGGCGACGATGCCCGCGCAGATCCGCCGCCTCGCGCAGCAGTACCTCCGCGACCCGGAGGAGATCACGGTCAAGTCCAAGACCGCGACCAACACGAACATCACCCAGCGCTACCTCGTCGTCTCCTACGCGCAGAAGGTGGACGCTCTGACCCGCATCCTCGAGGTGGAGAACTTCGACGGGATGATCGTCTTCGTCCGCACGAAGAACGAGACCGAGACCCTGGCCGAGAAGCTCCGCGCCCGCGGATACTCCGCCGCCGCGATCAACGGCGACGTGCCGCAGGTGCAGCGCGAGCGCAGCGTCAACCAGCTCAAGGACGGCAAGCTCGACATCCTCGTCGCCACGGACGTCGCCGCCCGCGGCCTCGACGTCGAGCGCATCAGCCACGTGGTCAACTTCGACATCCCCACCGACACCGAGTCGTACGTCCACCGCATCGGACGGACCGGGCGGGCCGGCCGGACGGGTGACGCGATCAGCTTCATCACCCCGCGCGAGCGCTACCTGCTCAAGCACATCGAGAAGGCCACGCGTCAGCAGCCCACGCAGATGCAGCTCCCGAGCACCGAGGACGTGAACACGACGCGGCTCGCCCGCTTTGACGACGCCATCACGACCGCGCTCTCGGAGACGACGCGCATCGACGCGTTCCGCGACATCATCGCCCACTACGTGCGGCATCACGATGTGCCGGAAGGCGACGTCGCGGCCGCTCTCGCCGTGGTCGCCCAGGGCGCCACGCCGCTGCTCCTCGACCCCGCCCAGGACGCCCTGTCGCAGGCGGTGGCCGCCGACAACCGCCCGCCGCGCGAGCGGCAGACGCGGGAGCCGCGCGAACCCCGGGAGCGTCGCGGCCGCGGCGACTACACGCCGTACCGCATCGAGGTGGGTCGCCGGCACCGCGTCGAGCCGCGACAGATCGTGGGCGCGCTCGCGAACGAGGGCGGTCTGGGCCGCGACGACTTCGGGGCGATCAACATCCGTCCCGACTTCTCGATCGTCGAGCTTCCGGCGAACCTCGACCCCGCCGTCCTCGACAAGCTCCGCAACACCCGTATCTCGGGACGACTGATCGAGATCGCTCCCGACCGTGGCCCCGGGGCGCGACGCGGGTCGTCCTCGCGCGACGGCGACGGCCGTGGTCGCCCGACCCGCTACGACAAGAGCGACCGCGACGAGCGCCCGGCGCACGGCGACCGCGAGGAGAAGCCCTTCCGGAAGCCCCGTCACAAGGCCTGAGCGGACCGACGATGCGCATCGACCGCGCCGGCAGGGAGGATCTCCCCGCGCTCGCCCAGCTCAAGTGGCAGGACGTGCCGAGGGACTTGACGGCCGGTCGATCGCTCGACACGTACACCGCGGAACTCGGCGACTGGTGGCAGGCGCACGCCCGCACCCACGTCGCCTTCGTCGCGCGCGCCGAGGAGGATGACCGTATCGTCGGTGCCGCCTGGGTCGCCCTCGTGCCGCGTGTGCCGCGGCCCGGGGCGGTCGATCGCATCTCCGCGGACATCCAGAGCGTCTTCGTCCTCCCGGAGCATCGAGGGCGCGGAGCGGGCCGCGGCCTCGTCGCCGCCGCCTGCGCGCACGCCGTGTCCGTCGGTGCCGAGCGGATCACCGTGCATTCGAGCGAGGCCGCCGTGGGTCTCTACCAGAAGCTGGGATTCGCGGACTCACCGCGGCTGCGACAGTTCCTCGCGCCCACCACGGCGGCCCCGGAGAGCGCCTGAGCCTCACTCCAGCGCCGCAGGGCCCTCCGTGACCAGCACGTGGAACTGCGCGGCGTCGAGGATGCGGACGCCGAGCTCCTCCGCCTTCGCGAGCTTGGAGCCGGCGCCGGGACCCGCGGCCACGAAGTCGGTCTTCTTGGAGACGCTCGAGGCCGCCTTGCCGCCGGCCTTGATGATCGCCTCCTGCGCGCCCTCGCGGGTGTAGCCGTCGAGAGATCCCGTCGCGACCACCGTGAGGCCTTCCAGCACTCCCCCGGCGGCGACAGCTGCTCCCGGCCCGGGGTGGCCCGGCGTCGCCCACTGCACGCCCGCATCCGTCCACTGCCGGACGATGTCCTGGTGCCAGTCGACGTCGAACCACGCGAGCAAGGAGTCGGCGATGATGCCGCCCACGCCCTCGACCGCGGCGAGCTCTTCCCGCGATGCCTCCCGGATCGCGTCGAGCGACCCGAACCACTGCGCGAGCGCCCGCGCCGCGACCGGTCCGACGTGGCGGATGTTGAGGGCGACGAGCAGCCGCCAGAGGTCTTTGGTCTTCGCCTTCTCCAGCTCCGCGAGCAGTGTCAGCGCCTGCGAGGACGGCTGCGGACCTTCCAGACCCGACTTCTTCTCGGCGGCGGTCGGGTTCCGTCGGAACGGCGCGCGCGTCTTCACGAGGCCGTCCTCGTCCTCGCGCGGCAGACCCGTCTCCGCATCACGCATGACGACCTCGATCGGCACGAGCTGCTCCAGCGTGAGGGCGAACAGCCCTGCCTCCGTGCTCAGAGGGGGCTCGGCCGGAGTCGTGGGCTGGGTCAGGGCCGCCGCGGTGACCTCGCCCAGGGCCTCGACATCGAGGGCGCCGCGGGAACCGATGTGCTCGACGCGTCCGCGCACCTGCGCAGGGCACGACCGCGCGTTCGGGCACCGGAGGTCGATGTCGCCCTCCTTCATGGCGCGCAACGGCGTGCCGCACTCGGGGCAGTCGGCCGGCATGACGAACTCCCGCTCCGTCCCGTCCCGCTTCTCGACCACGGGGCCGAGCACCTCGGGGATCACGTCGCCCGCCTTCCGGAGCACCACGGTGTCGCCGATGAGCACGCCCTTGGCCTTGACCACGTCCTTGTTGTGGAGCGTGGCCTGACGGACCACGGATCCGGCGACGTGAGCCGGTGCCATGACCGCGAAGGGAGTGGCGCGACCGGTGCGCCCGACGGAGACGACGATGTCGAGGAGCTTCGTCTGCACCTCCTCCGGCGGGTACTTGTAGGCGATCGCCCAGCGGGGGGCCCGGCTCGTGGCCCCGAGCTCGTCGTGCAGGTCGAGCTCGTCGACCTTGACCACGATGCCGTCCAGTTCGTGCTCGATGTCGTGCCGATGCTCCCCGTAGTGCTCGACGAAGGCGACGACGTCGTCGATGCTGCGGCACACCTTGGTGTGCGGGCTCGTCGGCAGCCCCCAGGCGGCCAGCAGCTCGTAGACCTGGCTCTGCGCCGCGACCGGCGGGTTCGTCCAGGCGCCGATGCCGTGCACGTAGAGCGCGAGCGACTCGATGCGCAGCAGGCCCGCTTCGAGCTCCAGGCCGTCCTTCTTGTCGATCTGCTGACGCAGGCCGCCGCTGGCGGCGTTGCGGGGATTGGCGAAGGCCGGGAAGCGCCGCGCCGCCGCGGTGCGCGCCTTCTCCTCATCGAACGGCCTCTTCGCGCCGCCCCTGGCCTCCCACCGCGCGAGGGCGTCGGCATACGCGCGGTCGCGGAAAGCCGCCTGCGCCGCGTTCAGGCGCTCGAACGCGGCGACGGGGATGAAGACCTCTCCGCGGACCTCGACGATCGGCGGGTGTCCCTCCCCGGCGAGCCGCTCCGGGATCTCGGGGAGCCGGAGCGCGTTCTCGGTGACGATCTCGCCGACCCGCCCGTCACCGCGGGTCGCGGCCGACGTCAGGACGCCGTGCTCGTATCGCAGATTGATCGCGAGCCCGTCGATCTTGAGTTCGGTCAGCCAATCGACGTCGCGCCCGGCGGCCGCCCGCGTCTTCTGCGCCCACTCCCGCAACTCCTCGATCGAGAAGACGTTGTCGAGGCTGAGCATGCGCTCGGCGTGCTCGATGGTCGCGAGCCCTGTCGCCTCGGCCGCGCCGACCATCTGCGTCGGCGAGTCCTGACCCTGGAGCTCGGGGTGCAGGCGCTCGAGCTCTTCCAGGCGCCGCATCCAGCCGTCGTACGTCGCGTCGTCGACGAGCGACGTGTCGCGCCCGTAGTACGCGTCCTTCGCCTCGAGGATGCGGGTGGTCAGCTCCTCCGCCTCGCTGCGGGCGTCTTCCAGTGAGATGTTCTCCGGCACCCCGCCAGTCTAGGAGCGGGGACCGACATCCACCCGGATCAGACGCCGACCGGAACGGCGGAGACGGTCGTATCGATCGTGAACTGCCCGAGCACACGTGTGCCGACGTAGAGCACGGCGGTCTGTCCCGGAGCGACGCCGTCGAGCGGAGTCTGCGGCACCACGCGAACGCCCTCCGCGGTCACGGTGGCCGTGGCGGGCACCGGCTCGGCGTGCGCGCGGATCTGCACATCGCACGCGAACGTCGACGCGGCAGGTGCGGCGCCGGCCCAGCTGAAACGCTGCCCCGCGATCTCGGCGATCGCCAGGGCCTCCTTGGGGCCGACGACCACCGTGTTCGACACGGGACGCACCTCGAGGACGAAGCGGGGCTTGCCGTCCGGCGCCGGGACACCGAGCTTGAGCCCGCGCCGCTGGCCGACGGTGAACGCGTGCGCGCCCTCGTGCGCGCCGACGACCGCGCCCGTGCGATCGACGATCTCACCGGTGGCCGTGCCGACCTTCTCGGCCAGCCACCCCCGGGTGTCGCCGTCGGGGATGAAGCAGATGTCGTGACTGTCCGGCTTCTGGGCCACGCTGAGACCGCGCTGCGCCGCCTCCGCCCGCACGAGGGCCTTCGACGGCGTGGTCCCGAGCGGGAAATAGGTGTGCGCGAGCTGGTCGGCCGTCAGGACACCGAGCACGTAGGACTGGTCCTTCGCGTTGTCCGAGGCCCGGTGCAGCTCGAGACCCTCAGGACCGTCCACCAGGGTCGCGTAGTGTCCGGTGCAGACGGCGTCGAAGCCGAGCTCCAGGGCGCGCTCCAGCAGGGCCGCGAACTTGATCTTCTCGTTGCACCGCATGCACGGGTTCGGAGTACGACCGGCGCGGTACTCCGCGACGAAGTCGTCGATCACGTCATCCCGGAAGCGCTCGGAGAAGTCCCACACGTAGAAGGGGATGCCCAGGAGGTCGGCGGCCCGGCGGGCGTCCAGCGCGTCCTCGATCGTGCAGCAGCCTCGACTGCCGGTGCGCAGGGTCCCCCCGGCGCGGGAGAGCGCCAGGTGCACGCCCACCACATCGTGCCCCGCCTCGACGGCCCTGGCGGCCGCGACGGCGGAGTCCACACCGCCGCTCATGGCCGCAAGGATTCGCATGGGTCCAGTCTACGAGCGCTCGGCTGCACGGGCCCCGGATGCCCGGGCGTAGGCATCGCCGATCGCCCCGAGCACCGCGTCGACGTCGGCGTCCGTCGAGGTCCGGCCGAGAGAGAATCGCAGCACGCTCCTGGCGTCCGACTCGCTGCGCCCCATCGCCATCACGACGTGCGAGGGCTCGGCGACCCCCGCCTGACAGGCGGATCCCGTGGAGGCCGAGACCCCGGCCACGTCCAGCAGGAACAGCAGGCTCTCCCCCACGGCACCGGGGAAGAGCAGATGCGCGGTCCCGGGAAGACGGTGATCGGGGTCGCCCAGGAGCTCGGCCGTCGGCACCCGCGCACGGACCCCCTCGACGAGACGGTCGCGCAAGCGGCCCACCCGGACGGTCTCGGCGGCCCGCTCCCGTTCGGCGAGCTCGAGCGCGGTCGCCAGTGCCGCGGCTCCCGGCACATCCTGCGTACCCGCACGCAGACCCCGCTGCTGGCCCCCGCCCCGCAGAAGCGGGGTCAGTCGGGCGGACCGAGCGACCACCAGCGCACCGACGCCCACGGGCGCGCCGACCTTGTGACCGGCGACGCTGAGCGCCACCAGGCCCGTCCCCTCGTCCGCACCGCCCCTCAGCTCCCGGAACGACAGCGGGAGGTGCCCGAGCGCGGCGACCGCGTCGAGGTGCAGCGGCACTCCGGCATCGGCGGCGGCCGCGGTCAGAGCCGCCGCGTCGTTGACCGTCCCGGTCTCGTTGTTCGCGACGAGCGCGGTCGCGAACGCCGCACCGGGCAGGGCCGACGCGAAGCGGCTTCCGTCGATGCGCGCCTGGGCAGAGAGAGGAACAGCGCGCACCTCGGCTCCGTCGGAGACGAGGGCGGCGACCGTGTCCATCGTCGCGTGATGCTCACCGTCCGGCACGACGACCGCCGAAGAGCCCGGACGACGCGAGCGCCACAGGCCCTGGAGAGCGAGGTTGATGGACTCGGTCCCGCCGGAGGTCAGCACCACCTCGATCGGGTCGGCCCCGAGAACCGCGGCCACGCGTTCCCTGGACTCCTCCAGCACCCGGCGCGCATCCTGCCCTGCCCCGTGCGTCGACGAGGCGTTGCCGACGATGACGGACGCCTCCAGCCACGCGTCCCTGGCCTCCGGGCGCAGCGGGGTCGTCGCCGCGTGGTCGAGATAGTGCCGCATACGTCGATTCTCCCCGATCCGCGCGGCGGACGCTCCGTCTGCGCGTGAGACCGGGTGCGTCCTGTCATGAGACTGAAATGCAACACGTTTAGGGTGTATCCATGCCTTCGTCCCCCGCCTCCGTCGTGCCCGGTGGGGCGACCCTCGACGATCTCGGCGTTCGCCTGCACGACGACGTCGGCACTCTCCGGGTCTGGTCGCAGAACGCCTCGGCCGTCGAGCTCGTCGTGTTCGACGCCACGGACCTCGACTGGGTGGTCGACCAGGCGGCGCTGGAAAGGCGGCCCGGAGGGGTCTGGGAGGTCACGACGCCGTTGCTCCAGCCGGGCGTGCGGTATGCCCTCCGGGTCGAGGGACCGCACGGCCCCGGCAACACGTTCAACCCCGAGACGCTGCTCCTCGACCCGTACGCGCGTGGTCTCGCCCAGGGCCACGGCTACCAGGAGTGGCGCGGCGTGGTCATCGAGGACGGCTTCGACTGGGGCGACTCCACCAAGCCGCGGGTCCCGGCCGACCGGACCGTGATCTACGAGGGCCACCTGAAAGGGCTGACCAAGCGTCACCCCGACATCCTGCCGGCGCTGCACGGGACGTATGCGGGCCTCGCGCATCCCGCCATGATCGCGCACCTCCGCACGCTCGGGGTGACCTCGGTGGAGCTGCTCCCCGTCCACGCGTTCGTCCCGGAACCCCGACTCCTCGAGCGTGGTCTGACGAACTACTGGGGCTACAACACCCTGAACTTCTTCACACCGCACGCCGCGTACGCCACCGAGGGCGCGCGCAAGGCCGGGCCCGAGGCGATCATCGCCGAGTTCAAGGGCATGGTGCGGCTGCTGCACGAAGCGGGTCTCGAGGTGATCCTCGACGTCGTGTACAACCACACATCCGAGGAGGGGATCGGCGGCCCGCGGTCCAGCCTCCGCGGCCTCGACAACGCCCGGTACTACCGGCAGGACGACGCGGGCGTCTACATCGACACCACCGGATGCGGCAACACGCTCAACACCGCCACCGAGGCCGGGGCGCGCCTCGTCGTGGACTCCCTCCGGTACTGGGCCGAGGAGATGCAGATCGACGGATTCCGTTTCGATCTGGCCACGGCGATCGCCCGCGACGGCGCGCACACCTACACCCCCGACCATCCCCTTCTGCAGGCGATCGCCGCCGACCCCGTGCTCGCGGAGACCAAGCTCATCGCGGAACCCTGGGACGTCGGTCTGGGCGGCTGGCAGACCGGGAACTTCCCCTCGGGCTGGCATGAGTGGAACGACCGTTACCGCGACCGGGTGCGCAACTTCTGGCTCAGCGACATCGACTACGCCCGGCGGGCCTCGGCACCGGTGGGGATCGGCGGTTTCGCGACACGTCTGGCCGGCTCATCCAACACCTTCAGCGAGGATCGGGGACCGCTCGCGAGCATCAATTTCGTCACCGCGCACGACGGCTTCACTCTCCACGACCTCGTGTCGTACGACGTGAAGCACAACGAGGCCAACGGCGAGCAGAACCGCGACGGCGCGGATCTGAACCGGTCCTTCAACCACGGCGTGGAGGGCCCCACCGACGATCCGATGATCCTCGCCGCCAGGCGGAAGGCGATGCGCAACCTGCTCGGCACCCTGCTGCTCTCGGCCGGCATCCCGATGCTCACCGCCGGGGATGAAGTGGGACGGACGCAGCGGGGCAACAACAACGCCTACGCGCAGGACTCTCCGTTGTCCTGGCTCTCCTGGGAGTTCGAGCCGTGGCAGGAGGACCTCCGCGCCCACGTCGCGCGCCTCCTCCGGCTCCGTGAGGAGAACCCCGCGCTGCGCCCGAGCCGGTACGCGCGCCTCGGCGAGCACATCCCGAACGCGTCGGTCATGGACTGGTACGACCAGGACGGCGCGACGATGGAGCCGGCCCAGTGGACGGACCCCGGCAACCGCACCCTGCAGTACGTCGCCGCGTCCACGCCGGACAAGGAAGCCGCGAACCGGATCCTGCTGATCGTGCACGGCACGGAGGCTCCGATCGACGTCCGGCTCCCGGAGGACATCGACGGCGCCACCCGGTTCGTCTCGCTCTGGTCGAGCGCGGATGAGCGGCCGTCGGACGCCGAGGAGACCTTCGTACCGGGCGAGGTGCTGCCGATCCCCGGCACCTCGATGCGCCTGTTCCGCGTCGAGTGATAGCACGGTTCGCCGCCCTGGTCGAGCGGTAGGTTCCCGCACGCCCGACCGGTAGATTCGGCATGTGACTGCTCGTGCTGGAACCCGGCCCACGGCTCTGCGGAGCCCCGTTCAGATCCCGACGCGCGCCGCCGACGCGGACCGCCCCGGAGCGCTGCGCACGACGCGGATCCCGCTGCTCGACGGGAGCCCCGCGGTCCCCGGTGGCTTCCCGGCCAAGGCCTTCGCCGGCGAGGTCGTGCCGTTCCGCGTGGTCGCCTTCCGGGAAGGTCACGACCTCATCGGCGTGCACGTGCGGCTGACGTCCCCGACCGGCGAGGAGAGCCTGCACCGGCTCACCGCCCTCGCGGACGGCACCGACCGCTGGGAGGCGGAGATCGCCCTCGACGCGGAGGGCGTCTGGCACTTCCACTTCGAGGCGTTCTCGGACGACTTCGCCACCTGGGCGCACGCCGCGCACGTCAAGGTCGCCGCAGGCGTCGATGTGGACGTGATGGCCGCGCTCGGCGCGGAGCTGCTGCGGCGGGCCGCGGCGGAGAAGGATCGCCCTGCGGCACAGCGCACGCGCCTGCGCGTCCGAGCCGATGAGCTCCAGGCCGGCGACGCCACCACCACTGCGGCGATGGCCGTCGACCCCGAACTCGCAGCGATCTTCCGCGACCGCCCGGTCGCGACCCTCCGCTCCCTCTCCGCGGAGCAGGTCCTCCGCGTCGAGCGCACCCGTGCGGGCGTGGGCGCCTGGTACGAGTTCTTCCCACGCTCCGAAGGTGCCAGACGGCTCAAGGACGGCACGGTGCGCAGCGGCACGTTCCGCACGGCGGCGAAGCGCCTGCCCGAGGTCGCCGGGATGGGCTTCGATGTGATCTACCTCGTCCCGATCCACCCCATCGGCAGCACCAATCGCAAGGGGCGCAACAACACGCTCGTCGCCGAGGCGGGAGACCCGGGCTCGCCGTACGCGATCGGCGCCACTGAAGGAGGGCACGACGCCATCCATCCCGACCTCGGCACCCCGCAGGACTTCCGCGCGTTCGTGCGCGCCGCGCGGAAGGAGGGGCTGGAGGTCGCCCTGGATCTCGCGCTGCAGGCATCCCCCGACCACCCGTGGGTCCGCGAACACCCCGAGTGGTTCACCACCCTCCCGGACGGCAGCATCGCGTACGCGGAGAACCCGCCCAAGAAGTACCAGGACATCTATCCGCTGAACTTCGACAACGACCCGGAGGGCATCGCGGCCGAGATGCTCCGGATCGTCCGGCACTGGGTGGCCGAGGGTGTGCGGATCTTCCGCGTGGACAACCCGCACACCAAGCCGCTCCAGTTCTGGGAGTGGCTGATCGCGACGGTCAACGCGACGGATCCCGACGTCATCTTCCTCGCCGAGGCCTTCACCCGGCCCGCCGTGATGCGCGCGCTCGCCGCCGTGGGCTTCCAGCAGAGCTACAGCTACTTCACCTGGCGCAACACCAAACCCGAGCTGGAGGAGTTCCTCACCTCCATCTCCCACGAGACGGCCGACTACATGCGTCCGAACCTCTTCGTGAACACCCACGACATCCTCACCGAGTACCTCCAGTTCGGCGGACGCGCGGCGTATCGCATCCGCGCCTGCATCGCCGCGACGGCAGGGCCCGTGTACGGGGTCTACGCGGGGTACGAGCTCGTCGAGAACGTGGCTCGCCCGGGTTCCGAGGAGAACATCGACAACGAGAAGTACGAGTACAAGTTCCGCGACTGGGCGGGAGCCGAGGAACGCGGGGAGTCGCTGGCCCCGCTGCTCCGGCGGCTCAACGAGATCCGTGCGGCGCATCCCGCGCTGCGCCAGCTCCGCAACCTCGAGCTGCACTGGAGCGACGACGACGCCATCCTCGTGTTCAGCAAGCATCTCGACGCCGCCTTCACCGGTACCGGGAGACCGGACACCCTCATCGTCGTCGCGAACGTAGACCCGCACTCGGTGCGCGAGACCACCGTCCACCTCGACACCACGCGCTGGGGGGTCCCCCTGGGCGAGACCTTCGAGGTGGAGGATCTCCTGACCGGCGCTGTCTGGACCTGGAGCGATCACAACTACGTCCGGCTCGACGCCTTCGCCGAGCCCGTCCACATCCTGAAGGTGAGGGAGCGCGCATGAGCCGCATCGAGGACACCCCGAACGCCGAGTGGGAGGCCGTCGCGGCCGGTCAGCATCACGACCCGCATTCCCTGCTCGGCGCGCACCCCGCCAAGGATGCCGCCGACCGTACCGTCACCGCCATCCGCGTCCGCCGACCGCTCGCCGAGAGCGTCGAGGCCGTGTTCAGCGATGGAAGCCGACTCGCCCTGTCCCACATCGCGCACGGCCTCTGGGAGGGCACGCACCCCGGGCCGCCGCTCCCCTACCGCATCGCGACGCGCTACCGCGGCGAGGAGGAGATCGTCTCCGGCGACCCGTACCGGCATGCGCCGACACTGGGCGAACTCGACCTGCACCTCATCGCCGAGGGGCGGCACGAGCGTCTGTGGGAGGCGCTGGGGGCGCATCCCCGTACGCAGGGCGACGAACAGGGCGTGTCCTTCGCGGTCTGGGCTCCCGATGCCTCGGCCGTCCGGGTCGTGGGCGATCACAACGGCTGGAACGGCGAGAGCCACGCCATGCGCTCGCTCGGCGCCAGCGGCGTCTGGGAGATCTTCATCCCCGACCTGCCCGTCGGCACCCGCTACAAGTACCAGATCCGCACCCGGGGCGGCGCCTGGATCCTCAAGGCCGACCCGATGGCGCTGGCGGCGCAGGTGCCGCCGGAGACCGCGTCGGTCGTCACCGCCTCGTCCTACGCCTGGCAGGACGGCGCGTGGATGACCCGTCGCGCCGCCACCCATGCCGTCGCGCAGCCGCTGTCGGTGTACGAGGTGCACGTCGGCTCCTGGCGCGAGGGGCTGGGCTACCGCGAGATGGCCGATCCGCTGATCGCGCACGTGCAGGAGACGGGGTTCACCCACGTCGAGTTCATGCCGCTGGCTGAGCATCCGTTCGGCGGCTCGTGGGGCTACCAGGTCAGTGGATACTACGCACCGACGAGCCGGTACGGCTCCCCCGACGACCTGCGCTACCTCATCGACCGCCTGCACCAGGCCGGCATCGGCGTCATCATGGACTGGGTCCCCGGGCACTTCCCCAAGGACGCCTTCGCGCTGGCCCGCTTCGACGGCCAGCCCCTGTATGAGCACCCCGACCCCCGCCGCGGCGAGCATCAGGACTGGGGCACACTCATCTTCGACTACGGCCGGCCCGAGGTACGCGGCTTTCTCGTCGCCAACGCCCTCTACTGGCTGGACGAGTTCCACGTCGACGGCCTGCGGGTGGACGCCGTGGCGTCGATGCTCTACCTCGACTACTCGCGCCGGGAGGGCGAGTGGGAGCCGAACATCCACGGCGGACGCGAGAACCTCGAGGCGATCCGCTTCCTCCAGGAGGTCAACGCCACCGCCTACCGGCTCCACCCCGGCATCCTGATGATCGCCGAGGAGTCCACGAGCTTCCCCGGCGTCACGGCACCGACGGATCACGCCGGCCTCGGGTTCGGTTTCAAGTGGAACATGGGCTGGATGAACGACTCGCTCCAGTACATCGGACGCGATCCGATGTACCGCGCGCACCACGAGGGTGAGATGACGTTCTCGTTCGTGTACGCGTTCGGCGAGAACTATGTCCTGCCCATCAGTCACGATGAGGTGGTGCACGGCAAGGGCAGCCTGTTGTCCAAGATGCCGGGCGACCACTGGCACAAGCTGGCGAACGTCCGTGCCTACCTCGCCTACATGTGGGGGCATCCCGGGAAGAAGCTGCTGTTCATGGGACAGGAGTTCGGTCAGCTCGCGGAGTGGTCGGAGGGTCGGGAGCTGGACTGGTGGCTCCGTGACCAGCCCTCCCACGCCCAGCTGCAGGACTTCGTCGCCGCGATGAACGGGGTGTACCGGTCGCAGGCCCCCCTCTGGGAGCGCGACAACGACGGCTCCGGGTTCACCCGCCTCGGCGCCCCGAGTTGGGACCCGTCGGTCATCGCCTTCGAACGACGGGACGCGCACGGCGGGCGCCTCGTCGTCGTCAGCAACTTCGCCGGAGTGGAGCGCACCGGCTACCGTCTCGGGCTGCCCAGAGAGGGCGTGTGGCAGGAGATCCTGAACTCCGATGCCGTCGCCTACGGCGGACGGGGGTCGGGCAACCTCGGGATGGTGATCGCCGAGCCCGCGGACGCCGGCGCCCCCACGGCGTCGATCACGCTGCCCGCGCTGTCGACGCTCTGGCTCCGCCACCAGCCCGAGCCGCACGTGCCGACGGTGAACAACGGCTGACGGACGGCCGGCGACGATCGGTCTGCGCGGAGGAACGATCCCCGCGCAGGCCGATCAGAAGAGCAGCGAGGAGAGTCGGTTCCGAGCCGCGATCACGCGCGGGTCGCTGGCGCCGATGAGGCCGAAGAGCTCGATGAGACGCTCCCGGACGGGAGTGCGCTGGTCGGACGGCAGCTGAGCGAACAGGTCGAGGAGCCGGCCGAAGGCGTCGTCGACATGTCCACCGGCGAGGTCGAGGTCCGCGACGTCGAACTGGGCCTGCACGTCCAGCGGAGCCGCTGCGGCCGCGGCTCGGGCGGTCTGGAGGTCGAGTCCCTGCACACGGTCGAGCAGGCGAACCTGGCCCAGGCCGGCGATGGCGTCCTCGTCGCGCGGGTTCTCCGCGAGTGCCTTCTCATAGGCGGTGATGGCCGCACGGTAGTCGCCGCGCTCGATGGCGGCGAACGCCTCCGCGTGCAGCGGCGGCAGCTCGGGCTCGGCAGCGGCTTCGGCTTCCCCGGTCTCGGCGTCGCCGACGGGGAGCGTTCCCGAGACGCCGTTCTGCGCCGCCACCTGGAGCAGCTGCGCGAAGACCTCACGCACCTGCTGCTCCGGTACGGCGCCCGTGAACATCGGCACCGGCTGGCCGGCGATGAGGGCGACGACCATCGGGATGGACTGCGCGCGGAAGCTCTGCGCGAGCTGCGGGTTCGCATCCACGTCGACCTTCGCCAGGAGCACGCGGCCGCCGAGCTCCCGAGTGACCTTCTCGATGATCGGGCTCAGCTGCTTGCACGGCCCGCACCACTCGGCCCACAGGTCGACGACCACCGGGACGGTGCGCGACAGCTCCAGGACCTGACCGAAGTTCTCGTCGGTCGCGTCGACGACGACGTCAGCCACCGGTGCGGTCGCGGGCGCCGCTGCACCACCCGCCGGCGGGGACGGACGGTTGCGCAGGCTGGACAGATCGACGGCGCCACGCAGGGCGGCGGGAGACATCTCACTCACTTGATCACCTTCACGGACACGAGATCCTGACGGGACGCCAGGAGACGGATCGGTTCGCTCGACCCCTGGGACGGGACGGCGAAGAACAGCTGGAACTCATAGGTCGTCTGGGCGCCCTTCGCGGACTCGTTGGCCCCGGTGAGCGCCTTGGCCTCCTTGTTGTCACCGAAGCGGATGACGACATCGGAGGACGTGGGCGTGATGGTCTCGACATCGAGGACGGAGACGGCGACGATGGCGCCGCTGTCCAGCGTCGTCATCGAGACGGGCTCCGCCGTCGTCGGCTTCATGTCGAACGCGGCCTTGGAGGTCTTCGCAGCCCCGGCGTCGGCGAGTCCCTTCACCAGGCTCTGTCTGCTGTCCCTGATCGATGTGGCCAGGTTCAGCGCCAGATCGTCGAACTGCCCGTAGGAGGCGCTCTTCTCACCGTTGTCGACGACGTCGGCGAAAGCCGCGGCGACCTCGTTCGGCGGCACCGACAGGAAGGCCGAATCCGCCGGGACCAGCGAGGTCCCCAGCCAGCTGGCCGCCACCTCGGGGAACGCCGCGTCCGCCGACATCTCCGCCATGTTCGTGACCTTGTAGTTGGACCAGGGGTCCGCCTGCGTCATGGTCAGCACCACCGGCGGCACGGTGTCGTCGCCGGTGCTCTTCGAGAGCATGAGGACGGTGCGTGGCCAGCGGTCCGTCGCCTCGGGGAGGACCACCTCGACGTCGTCCGTCGGGATCGCGGCGGGCGCCGCCCGATCCGGCAGCTTCGCGCGCAGGGCGTAGTCGGTGGTCCTCGTCGTGAGAGGTGCGCCGTCGAGACGGGTGGCCGCGAGGTCCAGATCCTTCGCCTCATCGGCCTGCACCAGGGTCTCGGAGACCTCCCGGAGGATCCGCTCGGCCTGCGTCTCGGTGACCGCCGGCGGCTTCTGGTTCTCGGGGGCGATCACGGTCGGGGTCGGAGACGGCGATGCGGAGGGGGCCCCGAACTCCGGCCAGGACTCCGCCGTGCAGCCGGAGGCCAGGAGGGCGGTCAGACCGAGGGCGGGGAGGGCGAGCAGGCGCCGACGACGCCTCGGGCGCTCAGCGCGCATCGTGCTCTTCCCGTCCTGCTCCTTCTCGTCGACGATCTCCGCGTCCTCCACGTCGTCCTTCCTCGCCGGTGTCGGCGCCTGCTCGCCGTCCGTGGCCTCCAGGGCCTCGCGCTCGGACGGCGGAAGGGCCGCCACGTCGATCGGCTGCGTCGTGGGAAGCGGCCCAGGCCCCTTCCGGCGCGGGCCGCGGCCACGGCGCTGGTGACGGATCGCGAGCACGTACAGGACCAGGCCCACGAGGAGCACCAACCCGCCTGCCGCCATGAGCGGGCCCGCCAGCGGCGTCCGCGTGTCCAGCGGCCAGGAGACCACGATGTCGTCCGGCGCGTCCTTGGTGCCGTCGTAGGCGATCAGCACGCTGGTCCCTTCCGGGAGCTGCATCTTGTCAGTGGCGAGGAAGTTCTCCTCGCTGAAGGAGTCGAGCCACAGATCGGAGCCGGCAGGGTTCCGGCCCGCGGGCGCGTCGGCGTCCTCCCCCGGCGCCGGGGTCGCGGTCGTCTCGGGCGCCGGCGTCTCGGTGGACCCCTCGTCGTCCGCTGCGGCGACATGCTCGACGACGAGCTCGTCCTCGTCCCCGACGGCCACGTGGTTGTACTCGGAGTCGGAGAGCCAGGCCTCCATGTCGGCCGTGCGCCCGTAGCTGGTGAAGATCTCCCCTTCGCCGCGGATGAGCAGCTTCTGCGCGCCGGCGTTGATCCGCAGGACGTCGCCGTCCAGGAGAACGAAGGGCGCGGGCTCCTCGATGTCGACGCGAGCCTCCTCGGACGAAGGGCCGACGAAGATGGTGCGTTGGGCGATCCCCGCACCGATCAGCACGGCAGCCAGCACGAAGGCCACCACGGCCCATACGAAACGCACGAATAGTCTCCTCACGCATCGCGGCTTCCCGCCCACGACGCCACACTCGACATTTCAGACTAGCGAACCCACCTGTGTGTTGACCACGAGGGCCCTCCCTCGTCCGTCGCCCGGCACGTCGGCGGCGCCTCGAGCCGCGGCATGGGTAGCCTTGCTGCAGCCGTACCGAGGAGTCTGCATGAAGATCCACAACCCGTTCCGCACCGCCCTCGTGGCGACGCTCGGCGTGGGGCTCGGGATCGTCCTGATCAGCAGCGTCCAGACGCTGTCGACCGTGCTGCTCTACATCGGCACCGCCCTCTTCCTCAGCCTCGGCCTCGACCCTCTCGTCACGTTCCTCGAGCGTCGACGCCTGCCCCGCTGGCTCGCGGTCCTCGTGACGATCGTCGCCGTGCTGGCCGTCTTCGTCGGGATCATCCTCATCGTGCTGCCCGTGCTGGTCGACCAGATCTCGCAGCTCATCGCCCAGATCACGGCGATCGTGCAACGGGGAACCGCGATCGAGGATCTGAGGAGCTGGATCCAGGAGACATTCCCGAACCTCCTCGTCGACGACGTCTTCGCGTATGTGGAGGACTGGCTGACGACCAATCTCGCGGAGATCGGCGGGTCTATCGGTCAGGGCGTGCTGATCGCCAGCGGCGCCGTGCTCAGCGGCGTGTTCGGCGCCTTCATCGTCCTCATCCTGACCATCTATCTCACGGCCTCGACACCGTCGCTCAAGCGCGCAGTGTACCAGCTCGTCCCGGCGTCCAAGCGGGATCGCTTCATCGATCTCTCCGAGCAGATCACCGACTCGGTCGGCTACTACGTCATGGGCCAGGTCAGCCAGGGCGTCATCAACGGCGTCCTCAGCGCGATCTACCTGACGATCATCGACGCGCCGTTCCCCGCCGTTCTCGCGGTCGTCGCGTTCTTCTTCTCGCTCATCCCGCTGGTGGGCACCCTGACCGGCTCGACGATCATCGTCCTCGTCTGCCTCATCCCGGGCCTCGGCTCCCCCGGCACGGCTCTCGCGGCGGCGATCTACTACCTGATCTACATGCAGATCGAGGCGTACGTCATCTCGCCGCGCATCATGAGCCGCGCCGTCTCCGTGCCCGGCGCCGTCGTCGTGGTGGCAGCCCTCGCGGGAGGAAGCCTGCTGGGCCTGCTCGGGGCGCTCATCGCGATCCCCGTGGCGGCCAGCATCCTGATCCTCTACCGGCAGGTGCTCATCCCGCGCATGAACGAGCGGTGACCGGGGCGGGCCTCGCCGTCAGTCCGCTGCCGGCCAGTGGGTCGGCAGCGGCAGCGCCGACGGATTGACGGCGGCGACGATCTCGGTGAGCACCCGGCGCGTCTGCGTCTCCCCCACCCACAGGTGCTTGCCCCCTTCGACGGCGATCAGCTGCGCCTGCGGGATCGTCGCGAAGCGCTCCCGCGCTTCCGCCGGGCGCAGGTAGTCGTCGAACTCGGGCACGAGGATGACCACGCGGTGGCCGGTCTCCCCCCAGGCGGCAACCTCCTCCGCCGTCGCGCGGTGCAGCGGCGGCGAGAGGAGGATGATGCCCTCGATGTCGTGGTCGGCACCGTACTTGAGGGCGAGTTCCGTCCCGAACGACCACCCGACGAGCCAGGGGCGCGGCAGCGCGCGGTCGCGGACGACGTGCATGGCGGCCGCGACGTCCAACTGCTCTGCAGCGCCGCCGTCGAACGTCCCTTCACTGGTGCCGCGCGGCGAGGTGGTGCCACGGGTGTTGAACCGCAGCACCGCGAGATCGGCCAGGGCGGGAAGACGCGCGGACGCCTTGCGGATGATGTGCGAATCCATGAAGCCACCGGCGGTCGGCAACGGGTGCAGCGTGACCAGCGTCGCCACCGGGACTGCGGCTTCCGGCGTCGCGAGCTCGCCGACGAGCGTCAGGCCGTCCGCGGTGTGCAGCTCGATGTCCTCGCGGCGCGCCGGGAGCTCCAGCGGTCCCCGGATCTCCATGGTCATGCGATCCTCCAACAGTGGTTGTGCCAGTGTCTGCGGTCAGCCAGGGCTGCGGCATCGCCGAGCACGCCGTCGGCGCGCCAGGCCACGAGATGGGCGGTACCCGGTTCGACGGATCGTCCGCAGCCCGGGCAGATGTACGCCTTCTGCGCCTGGAGCGCGGAGACGGGCTGCACCGTCCACTCCACGCCCCGGCGGACCTCGGTGCGCTTCCAGCCGGCGAGGAGACGGTCGAACGAGTCCTCGCCCTCAGGGCGCGCGGAAGGACGTCGGCGTGAGCGGGGCATGGTGCCGGCTCACCACCAGTGGTTGGTGACCCAGAAGTTGTACGCGCCGGCCCAGCTGCCGTAGCGACCCGTGGCGTATCCGGTCGCCCAGCGGAGGTTGTCGACCGGGTTGTAGCCGTTCCCCGGCACCTTGCTGCAGGGCAGGGCCTGGACGAGGCCGCAGGCACCGGAGGAGGAGTTCGTCGCGTTGGGGTTCCAGCCGCTCTCCCGCGAGACGATGTAGTCGACGTACTGCCAGTCGCCCTGCGCGATCCCGGCGGCCGCCATCCACTCCGCAGGTGCGCCTCCGCCGCTGTACGGCGGGAGTCCGCCGCCCCCGGACGACCCGCCCTGCGAGCCCTCGGACGACGACGAGGAGGTGGTCACCGGGGCCGGCTTCGGCTTGGGCTTCGGCTTGGGTTTGACGTAGACGTCGAAGGAGCCGCGCTCGACGGGAGTGATCGCCGCGCCCTCCACCGTGACCGTGAGGTTCTGGGTGTCCGCCAGGGCCACCGCATACACGGAGTCCGGGGCCTCCGTGGCGACGGGCTGAGCGAGCGCGACGCCGGTGGGCGCGACCATCGCGGCCGCGAATGCGACGACCGCGAGCGAGCTGAAGACGCCCACGACACCGCGGCGGCGCGACCAGCGGCGCGTGCCGCGGGAGGCTGATGCAGCCGTGGCTGCGGGTACCAGCACGGCGTCGCTTCGTTCGGGAATCATGTCGTTTCGGGAGTTCACGATGGAGGACAGTTTACGCATACCTGCCTGAAGAGGCCATCAGACGGCTCAGCGGACCGCCAGGATCACGTCGATGGTGGCATCCAGGAGCGCGTCGACCTGCTCCTCGCGGTAGCCGCCACGCTGCATGCGGAACGCTGCGGACCGCAGCTGCTCAGCGGACAGCGCGTCGCCGTCCCGCAGGTAGCGGACGATCCGGGAGGTGACGTGGTCGACCTCGTCGACGCGGTACCCGAACGTGAGGAAGCCGGTACGGGCGAACCGGTGGCGACGCGGACGCGCCAGATGGTCCAGGATGACCTGCGCGTCGGCTCTGGCCTGCTCCACCCAGGCGCCCGCTCCGAGAGACCGCACGGCGCGTTCCCGCTCTCGGGCGGCGAAAGCGTCCTCGACCCGTCCGAGGGCTGCGTCGACGTCAGCCACCACGTACCCCTCCTTGACGAGGGGGAAGGAGACGGTGCGGACGTCATCGGCCGTGAGATCGTCAGCGCCGCTCTCGAACGCCCGCCGCGCCGAGGCGAGGAATCCGTCCACCGCCGCACGGTGGTACCCCTTCGTGCGTCCGGTCGTGAGCGCGAAGGCCGGCGTGGCCGCGCGTTGCGTGGCGACCTCGCGACGGTCGTCGTTCATCACAGCACCACTGTCGTTCATCACAGCACCAACCAGGGAGAGAGGAGGAAGTACAGGCAGAGGGCCGGGACGGTCGACGGCAGGATGCTGTCCAGCCGATCGAGGAGCCCACCGTGCCCGGGGAGCCAGGAGCTCATGTCCTTGATCCCGAGATCCCGCTTCAGCATCGACTCGCCGAGGTCTCCGAGCGTGGCGGACAGCAGGATCGCGGCCCCGAAGATCACACCGCCCCACCAGGGCAGGTCGAGCAGGAACATCGCCAGGAGGACGCCCGCCGCGAGCGACGCCACCACCGCACCGCCGAAGCCCTCCCAGGTCTTCTTGGGGCTGATCCGCGGCGCCATCGGGTGTCGCCCGAACGCGAGCCCCGCGGCGTAAGCGCCGGTGTCGGCCGCCACGGCGATCGCGATGAAGCTGAGCACCCACCACTGGCCACCCTCCTGCTCGAGCAGGATGAGGGCCACACCCGCGAGGAATGGCACGTACACCTGCACGAACCCGCCGATCACGGCGTCGGTGAGCACATCGCCGTACGTGCGCCCATCCTTCGCGACCATCTGGGCGAGCAGGCGCCAGACGATGACGAACGCCACGGAGACGAACAGCATGACCCAGCTCAGCCAGGGCTCCGCGAAGTACGCGGAGAGCACGAGGAAGGTCGCCGCTATCAACTGCGGGATCACGTCGACGCGACGCCCGGCGGCGCGCAGCGCGCGCGAGAGCTCGTAGACGCCGAGGAGCGCCGCGGCCAACGCGAACGGGACGAACAGCGCCTTGATGAAGAGCAGCGAGCCGAGGAGCGCCGCACCGAAGGCGAGGCCGATCAGGATCGCGAGGACGAGGTCACGTCCGGTGCGCTGCTTGATGCGTTCGTTCGCCTGGTCGAGCTGATCCCGCGCATGCGACACGTGCGTGCCGAACTCGTCCCGCGCCTGGCGCCACTGCTCGCGGATCGCATTGTGATCCGCGGTGTCCAGCCGGTCGGCGGTCACCGGCGCTGCACCCGGCGTCGCCGGAAGCGGCGGTCGCGGGGGCACGCGGTCGGCGTCGAAGGCCGGGAAGGCCGCGTCGCCGAGCGGCACGCCGCCGTCGGGGCCGACCTCCGGCCGCGCCACCGGAGCGCCCTCGTCGGTGCCTCGCGATTCGTCGGACATGCGGACTACACCTCGAGGAGTTCTGCCTCTTTGCGCTTCAGCGCGTCGTCGATGAGGTCGACGTGCTGACGGGTCAGCGCGTCGAGTTCCTTCTCACCACGGGAGATCTCGTCCTCGCCGAGCTCGCTCTTCAGCCCGTCGAGCTCGTCCTTCGCCTTCCGGCGGATGCCGCGGACGTGGACCTTGGCGTCCTCCGCCTTCGACTTCACGAGCTTGACGTACTCCTTACGGCGCTCCGCCGTGAGCTCCGGCATCGTGACGCGCACGAGGTTGCCGTCGTTCGTCGGGTTCGCGCCGAGGTTCGGCATGTCGCGGATGGCCTGCTCGATCGCCTTCAGCGCCGACTTGTCGTACGGCGTGATGATGAGCGTGCGCGCCTCCTGGTTCGCGAGCGACGCGAGCTGAGCGAGCGGCGTCGGCGTGCCGTAGTAGTCGACCAGCACCTTCTGGAAGAGCTGCGGGTTCGCACGACCCGTGCGCACCGTGGAGAAGTCCTCCTTGGCAGCCTCGACGGCCCGGGACATGCGGGTGGTGGTTTCAGCGAGGACGTCCGCGATCACGGTGGCTCCTATCGTCGGGGTGTTCTGGAAATTCTATCGGGAGCGGGCCCCCGTCCCGTGCAGGCGCTCAGGCGGTGACGAGCGTGCCGATGGGCTCGCCCAGGAGAGCGCGGGTGACGTTGCCCGCCGGCTCCATGCCGAAGACGCGCATGTCCATGTTGTTGTCCATGCACAGGCTGAACGCCGTCGAGTCGACGACCTTGAGGCCCTGCTGGAGCGCATCGCGGTAGGTCACGCGCTCGATGCGCTCGGCGTCGGCGTGCTTGTTCGGGTCGGCGGTGTAGATCGCGTCGACGCCGTTCTTGGCGACGAGGACCTCCTGCGCACCGATCTCCAGTGCGCGCTGCGCGGCGACCGTGTCGGTGGAGAAGTACGGCAGGCCCGCACCGGCACCGAAGATGACCACGCGGCCCTTCTCCATGTGCCGCTCCGCGCGACGCGGGATGTAGGGCTCGGCGACCTGGGTCATCGAGATCGCCGACTGCACGCGCGTCGCCGCGCCCGCCTGCTCCAGGAAGTCCTGCAGCGCGAGCGCGTTCATCACGGTGCCGAGCATGCCCATGTAGTCGGCCCGCCCCCGGTCCATGCCCCGCTGGCTGAGTTCGGCCCCGCGGAAGAAGTTGCCGCCGCCGACGACGACCGCCACCTCGACCCGGTCGACCGCAGCGGCGATCTCGCGCGCCATCTGGCTGACCACGTCGGGGTTGACGCCGAGCTGCCCGGCGCCGAACGCCTCTCCGGAGAGCTTGAGGAGGACGCGACGGCGTCCGGTGCGTTCAGTCATGGGGGATGTCCTCTCGTCCCGATTCAAGATAGTGCCTGGTGGGCATGAAGAAGGGGTTCGGATCGAGCGATCCGAACCCCTTCGACAGTGCTACGCGCCGACCTTGAAGCGCGCGAAGTCCGTCACGGTGATACCGGCGTCCTTCGCCACCTGGGCGACGGAGAGCTTGTTGTCCTTCGCGTAGTCCTGCTCGAGCAGGGCGACCTGCTTGATGAACGCGGAGACACGGCCCTCGACGATCTTCGGCAGAGCGGCCTCGGGCTTGCCCTCGTTGCGGGAGATCTCGGTGACGATCTCGCGCTCCTTCTCGACCGCATCCGCCGGCACGTCCTCGCGGGACAGGTACGACGGGTTGGCGAACGAGATGTGCTGGGCGATGCTGCGCGCAGTCTCGGCGTCGTCACCCGTGTAGGCGACGACGACACCGATCTGCGGCGGCAGGTCCTTGCTCGTGCGGTGCAGGTAGACCTCGACGCTGTCACCGGTGACGGTGCGCACGCGACGGAGCTCGACCTTCTCGCCGATGATGGCGGCCTCTTCCGAGATGAGCTGCTCGACGGTCTTGTCGCCCGCCGGAGCGGCCAGAGCGGCCTCGACCGAGTCGGCCTTCACGGCGGCGACGGCGTCGGCGACCTTGTCGGCCAGCGCGATGAAGCGCTCGTTCTTCGCGACGAAGTCGGTCTCGCAGGCGAGCTCGACGAGCGTCACGGCGCCGTCCTGCTCGCGAGCGACGACGAGGCCCTCGCTGGTCGAACGGTCGGCGCGCTTGGCGTTGCCCTTCGCACCCTTCAGGCGCAGGATCTCGGTGGCCTTCTCGACGTCGCCGTCGGCCTCCTCGAGTGCCTTCTTGGTGTCGACCATTCCCGTGCCGAGCTGCTCACGCAGCGCCTTGAGGTCGGCGATGGTGAAGTTGGCCATGTGTGGTGGCTCCTTGCTTCGTTGTGTGGGTGTACGAGGGATTACTTGGCGTCTGCGGCCTCGGCGGCGGCGACCTCGGCGGTCTCCTCACCGGAAGCGGCGGCGATCGCCTCGTCGTGCGCCTCGGCACCGGCCTCGTCGGCGGCGGTGGCGTCGGCGGCAGGGGTCTCGACGACAGCGGCCTCGTCGTCGGCGGTAACGACCTCGGCGGCGTCAGCGGACTCCTGGACGGGAGCCTCGAGGAGCTCCTTCTCCCACTCGGCCAGCGGCTCGGCGTCGCCCGACTCCGGGTTGTGCTTCTGCTGCAGGCCCTCGGCGGCGGCGTCGGCGATGATGCGCGTCAGCAGCGACACCGAACGGATGGCGTCGTCGTTGCCGGGGATCGGGTACTGGAAGTCGTCCGGGTCGGCGTTGGTGTCGAGGATGCCGATCACCGGGATGCCGAGCTTCTTGGCCTCGTCGATGGCGAGGTGCTCACGCTTGGCGTCGACCACCCAGAGGGCGGACGGCGTCTTGGTGAGGTTGCGGATACCGCCGAGCGACTTGTGGAGCTTGTCCAGCTCGCGCTTCTTGAGCAGCAGCTCCTTCTTCGTGAAGCCGGAGGCGGAGGGGTTCTCGTAGTCGAGCTCCTCGAGCTCCTTCATGCGGGCGAGACGCTTCGCGATGGTGGAGAAGTTGGTGAGGAGGCCGCCGAGCCAGCGCTGGTTCACGTAGGGCTGGCCGACGCGCGTGGCCTGCTCCGCGAGGATCTCCTGCGCCTGCTTCTTGGTGCCGACGAAGAGGATCGTGCCGCCGTGCGCCACGGTCTCCTTGACGAAGTCGTACGCCTTGTCGATGTAGCCGAGCGACTGCTGGAGGTCGATGATGTGGATGCCGCTGCGCTCGGTGAGGATGAAGCGCTTCACCTTCGGGTTCCACCGACGGGTCTGGTGTCCGAAGTGCACGCCGCTGTCGAGCAGCTGGCGGATGGTGACCACAGCCATGGTCGTCTCCTGATTCTGGCGCGGAGCGCCGTTGAGGTTGTCATGCCGACCGGACGGTCGGACATCCTGGTGCCCGGCTCACGCCCACCCGTTCGGAGAACGGGACCTGCGGGAGTGGATGCCACGACGGAGTCGCTCTGGGCACGCGTAGTCACCCCGAGATCGAGGTGCTCGTCCAGCATACAGGATCATGCGCCGCCGGCTCGTCCTGCACAGGATCGCGATCCTCGCCCTTCTCCCCCGCTACAGGGTTCTTCCCCCGGGCGTCCGGTCCGCGCGATCGCCCCCGGCGCACACTCACCGCATGACTTCTCCCTCCGGTTCCCCTCACCTTGTCCGTTCACACTCGTCTCGTGCCGCTCGCGTCGCGATCACGGCGGCGCTCGCCTGTCTCGTGCTTCTGGGCGGCGGCGGCGCCCCACTCGCCGCCCCTGCGTCCGTACACACGGCGACGGCACCCCGCTCCGGCCCGTCCCCGGCCGACAGTTCCGCCTCGGAGGGTGCATGGCGATGGCCCGTCGACGGTGGCCGCCATGTGAGCGCCGCGTATCGCGCACCGGCGCACGCCTACGGTCCCGGACACCGGGGCATGGACGTCACCGCCGCCGTCGGTACCGCTGTCGGCGCTCCGGCGGACGGAGTGGTCGCGTTCCAGGGCGTGGTCGTCGATCGTCCCGTGCTGACCATCCGACACGCAGACGGCCTGGTGAGCTCGTTCGAGCCGCTGGAGTCGTCGCTCCGGGCGGGCGACACGGTCAGCCGGGGTCAGGAGATCGGTCGGGTTTCCACAGGTGGGCACACGGCTCCTGGCGCGCTGCATGTCGGTGTGCGGCGCGATGGGGAGTACATCAACCCGATGCTGCTGTTCGGCGCCGTCCTGCGGGCCCGTCTCCTGCCCTGCTGCGGGACCTGATCTCCAACCGAGCGGCAGCCGCTCAGGCGCGAGGATGCGCCAGCCGGTACGTCGTCGTCAGCCGCTCCACCGAGACATGCGTATAGATCTGCGTCGTGCCGAGGCTCGCGTGCCCCAGGATCTCCTGCACGGCGCGCAGGTCGGCGCCGCCGTCGAGCAGATGCGTCGCCGCCGTGTGGCGGAGGGCGTGCGGCCCGACGGTCTCCGCGCCGACGACGGGTGCGAGCGCACGGGCGACCACCTCGTAGACCGTCCGCGGTCCCAGCCGGGCGCCGCGGCTCCCGAGGAAGACGGCAGGCGATGCACCCGCAGCCCTGCTGAGGAGAGCCGGGCGAGCGCGGCGCAGGTACGCACCGAGCGCATCCCTGGCCGGGGCACCGAATGGCACGACGCGCTCCTTGTCGCCCTTGCCCCGCACAAGAGCCGTCCCGCGGTCGAGATCGAGGTCGTCGATGTCGAGACCGCAGAGCTCGGAGACGCGGACCGCGGCGCCGTAGAGAAGCTCCAGAACGGCGTGGTCACGGAGGGCGACGGGCTCGCCCGAGGATGCGGCCTGCCGATGGCGTTCCAACAGCTCGGACATCGCGTCCTTCGAAGCCACGGTCGGCAGCGTCTTCGCCCGTTTCGGCGCCACGAGCCGAAGACTCGGGTCGATGGGGATGATGTCCTGCTCGCGCGCCCAGCCGAAGAACGCTCGCGCGGTGGCCGCACGTCGGGCCAGCGTCGCTCGCGCGTCGCCGCGCTGGGTCGCCTGCCACAGCCATTCACGCAGCATCTCCAGGTCGATCCGGTCCACCGGACCGCCCGCCACGCTCACCCCGAGGTCCCGCAGGTCGGAGCGATACGCCTTCACGGTCGCGGGCGATAGCCGGCGCACCTTCTCCAGGTGGTCGGCGAACGCCTCGACAGCGACCGCGAAGTCCATACCTCCACCCTGGCCCGCCCCCGCCCCCCGAGCCGCGCGCCCCGCCGCGAGCCGTCCTATGACGTACGTGCCGCGCCGATCCCGCGCCAGCCGTCCCCGTCCCGCCGCGCAAGGCCGTCGAGATCGAGGAGGCCGAGCAGTGCCCTGGTCCGCTCGACGGTGAGATCCGCGCGCTGCGCGAGCTCCGCCTCCGTCCGAGCGGTCCGGGTGCTCAGGGCACGGAGGAGCAGGACCCGCCCCTCCTCCGTGGCATCGTGTGCGTGCGGCGACCGCGCGTCGGTCGGGAGCATCTCCGCCACCTCCGCCGCGGAGGTGACGCACACCGCGTCGTACTCGCGGAGCAACCGATGACAGCCGGCCGACGAGGCGGAGGTGACGGGACCGGGCACCGCGCCGAGTGGCCTGCCGAGCGTTGCCGCGTGCCCCGCCGTGTTGAGGGAGCCACTGCGCCACCCGGCCTCGACGACCACCGTCGCCTGCCCCAGTGCCGCGATCAGTCGGTTGCGGGCGAGGAAGCGCCACCGGGTCGGCGCCGTCCCGCAGGGCACCTCGCTGACCACGACCCCGTCGACCGCGATCCGCGTGAGAAGGTTGCGGTGCCCGGCGGGGTACGGGCGGTCCACGCCTCCGGCGAGAACCGCGATCGTCCCCCCACCGACAGTCAACGCGGCGCGGTGGGCTGCCCCGTCGATGCCGTACGCGCCGCCCGACACGACAGCCGTCCCCGCGGCGGCCAGATCGCCGGAGAGGTCGGCGGCGACGCGCTCCCCGTAGGCGGTGGCCGCCCTGGCGCCCACGATGGCGACGCGTGCCGCGCTGGTCAGGAGCTCCGGGCGCCCGCGCGCCCACAGCACCACCGGACCCTCCGTATCCAGATCGTCGACGGCGAGCGGCCAGTCGGGATCTCCCGGAAGGAGCAGATGGGCGCCCGTCGTCTGCGCCCGCCGGAGGGCATCGATCACAGCCGCCGGATCGGCACGCTGTCGCCACCGCGCCCGCGCCTCGTCGAGCGCCCGTCGTGCGCCCGCGGCGCGGACCATCGGCCATGACCGTCCCCGCGCGTCGAGAGCGAAACGCATGCCGTCGGCCGGTCCGAACTCGCGCACGAGGGTCGCGGCGACGGCGTCCCCGGGATCGGCGATGACGGACCAGGCGACACGTGCGAGCGCCTCCGCCACGTCGTCGGTGCCGCGCAGTCTCCGAGCGGCGTCGAGCGCATCCTGCTGGGAGACGAGTTCGTCGATCACCGCGCCACCCCCGTCCGCAGAAGGAGCGCGCGGCCGATCTCGTCCGTTCCGGGGAGGTCGTGTCCGGCGAGGTCGGCCATGGTCCAGGCCACCCGGAGGACGCGGTCGTATCCGCGGAGCGTCAACGCCCCTCGTTCCAGTGCCCGATCGAGACCGGCCCGCGCGTCTGGCGGGAGGCGGAATCCGCCGTGCCGGAGCAGGGTCCCGGGGACCTCCGCATTGCGTCGCCAGGGCGTGCCACGCCATCGCCGCTCCGCTCGAGCGCGCGCTTCGCCGACGCGGCGCCGGGCCTCGACGGTGGTCACCCCGGAGCGCTCCCCCGCGAGCGAGCGTGAGGCGGCGACGCGCGAGACCGGCAGATCGATGTCGAGACGATCGCGTAATGGCCCGGAGAGGCGAGTCGCGTAGCGTCGCAGCGCCTGCGGTGGGCAGATGCAGTCGCCGTCACGCACCCCCCGGTTCCCGCACGGACACGGGTTCATCGCCAGGAGCAGCTGGAACCGCGCCGGGAACCGCACGACGAAGCCGGATCGATGCACGTCGACGAAGCCGGTCTCGAGTGGCTGACGGAGCGCGTCCAAGGCCACCCGGGGGAACTCGGCCGCTTCGTCGAGGAAGAGCACGCCCCGATGAGCCCGTGCGACCGCGCCGGGGCGCGCCGCCCGCGACCCGCCTCCGACCATCGCCGCCACCGAGGCGCTGTGGTGCGGAGCGACCAGCGGAGGCTGGTGGTCGAGCCCGGTCACGGCCTCGCCGCAGAGGGAGCGCACGGAAGCGACCTCGATGGCCTCCTGCTCGGTCAGCGGCGGCATGATCCCGGGCAGTCGCCCGGCGAGCATCGTCTTGCCTGCTCCCGGCGGACCGCTCAGGAGCATGTTGTGGCCGCCCGCGGCCGCGACGATGAGGGCCTCGACGGCTTCCTCCTGTCCGAGGACATCGCTGAGGTCCCGTTCGTCCGGTTCTCCCTCCGGCGGCTGCGGGCCGGGAACCGGCTCGACATCCGGCACCTCCACCTCGGCCCCGTGCCAGACTGCCACCTCGGCGAGCGACGCGGCGGCGCGCACCTCGACGCCGGCGACGAGACCGGCTTCCGTCGCGTTGCCGTGCGGCACGATCACGCGCTCGAAGCCGGCGCGTGCAGCGGCGAAGACCGCGGGAAGCACACCGGGGACGGGCCGCAGACGGCCATCCAGCCCGACCTCCCCCAGGTGCACCGTCTGCCGCACGGCACGACGAGCGAGCATGTCGCTCGCGGCGAGGGAGGCGACCGCGATCGCGAGGTCGAAGGCGGACCCGTGCTTGGGCAGACTCGCCGGCGAGAGGTTCACCGTCAGACGCCGCCGGGGCAGCGAGAGCCCGGAGTTCACGCAGGCGTTGTGCACGCGCTGCACCGCCTCGCCCAGAGACTTGTCGGGGAGGCCGATGATGCGGAACTCCGGCGTCTGCGGCGAGAGGTCGGCCTCGACCTCGACGACATGCCCCTCCGCCCCGGTGAGGGCCACCGACCACGTCCGAGCGGTGCTCACGCGATGTCCTCGAGGTGCTCGATGGACGCGGTCTCCGGAACCGCCCCCACGATGCCGACCGCCTCCACCCGCAGCACCCGTCCCCGTGCCAGATCCGGATGCGCAGCCCGCCACGCATAGGCGAGCTGCCACAGCCGCCGGCGCTTCCGGTCGTCGATGGCGTCGAACGGGTGCCCGAAGGACGCCGACCGCCGTGTCTTCACCTCGACCACGGACAGATGCCGACCGACGACGGCGACGATGTCCAGTTCGCCCTGCGGACACCGCCAGTTTCGATCGACGATGCGATACCCGCGCTTCGTCAGGTAGTCCGCTGCCTGCTGTTCCCCGGCTCGCCCGAGGTCGTCTTTCGCTGCCATCCCCACAGGATTCCCGGGACCACCCCGTGACCTCCGCGGTCCGGAGCAGACAGCCCGGCCGCTGTGGAAACAGTGGAGAACGTGACCGTTGTGCAGGAACGGCGGCTGGAGTCACTCCCCGTCGAGCGAGAGCTCCTGCGGCAGTTCGAACTCGCGGCGTTGCAGCTCCTCGACGTTCACGTCCTTGAACGTGAGCACCCGGACGGCCTTCACGAACCGGTCCGCACGGTAGATGTCCCACACCCACACATCGCTCATGGAGATCTCGAAGTAGAAGTCGTGCTCGGTGTCCCGGCGCACGACGTTGACCTCGTTGGCCAGGTAGAAGCGACGCTCGGTCTCCACGACGTACTGGAACTGAGAGACGACGTCGCGGTACTCGCGGAACAGCGCGAGCTCGAGCTCACGGTCGTAGTCGTCGAAGGCTTCCTCATCCATGATGAGTCCATCCTATGGTCGGCGGGCGCCGGTCGCGGCATCCCGGCCGCGACCGCTCAGAAGAGCGTCGGTGCGTCGGCGATCGCCCACGACGAACGGTGGAACGGTGAGAGGCCGAACGACCGGATGGCCTCCCGGTGCTCCGGACTCGCGTACCCCTTGTTGCGGTCCCACTGGTAATCGCGGTGATCCTCGTGGAGCTCGGCCATGTACCCGTCCCTGGCGACCTTCGCGATCACCGACGCCGCCGACACCGAGGCGCAGTCGCGGTCCGCTTTGACGACCGGCCGGACGTTCAAGCGCCCAGGATGCACGCGCGAGACGTAGTCGTGGTTGCCGTCGAGGAGGACCAGAGCGTTCTCGACCGTGGCACCCTGCGCCACCACCGCCAGCACGGCGCGGGAGGCGGCAAGGCCCAGCGCCCGCATGATCCCGACCTCGTCGACCTCCGCGGCGGTCGCCCAGCCGACGCCCGAGGCCTGCACCCACGCAGCCGCGCGGGCGGCGACGTCGGGGCGCCGGCGCTCGGGGACGAGCTTCGAGTCGCGCAGCCCCTCCGGCACGCGGCGACGAGCCCCCTTGGCGTCCATCACCGCCGCCCCGACGGCCACCGGCCCGGCCAGCGCCCCGCGACCGACCTCGTCGAGGGCGATGATCAGGTCGCACTCCCCCAGGAGCTTCCGCTCCAGGGTCAGTCGAGGCGTGATGACAGTCATTCGGGGTCCGGCACTCCGTTGAAGATCTCGTGGTGGCCGTCGATCGGTCCGAAGCGGTCGAGCGGCCAGGTCGTCAGGAACGCCTTGCCCACGATGTTGGACACCGGGACGAAACCGCCGCTGGGCAGCTCCTGGTGTGCACGGGCGTCGCGGGAGCGGTCCCGGTTGTCGCCGAGGAGCCACACGGAGTCCTCGGGCACGACGACGTCGAAAGGTTCGTTGGAGGCCGCGGTGTCGCCCTCGGGGAGGTTCAGGTAGCTCAGCTCATCGATCGGGGCACCGTTGATCGTGATCTGCCCCAGCGCGTTGCAGCACACCACATGGTCACCTTCGACGCCGATCACCCGCTTGACCAGATGGTCCTGGGTGTCGGTTGCCGAGATGCCGACAAATGTGAGCACCCAGTCGATGGCCTGGACCAGCGGCGGCTGTGCAGGTGTCTGCGGCATCGGGTCGAGCCAGCCGCCCGGATCCTTGAAGACGACGATGTCACCGCGCTCATAGCCGGTCCAGCGCGGGGTGAGCTCGTCGACGAGGATGCGGTCGTCGATCAGCAGCGTGCGCTCCATGGAGGCCGACGGGATGTAGAACGATCGGACCACGAACGTCTTGATGACGAAGGACACCAGCGCGGCGATGACGACGATGACCAGCACGTCACGGAGGAAGACCAGGAACCCGCGCCGCCGTCGTGTCGGGCGTGCGGACGGAGAGTCAGTCATTCGGTTCCTTCTCGAAGAGTGCACCGTGAGCGCACGGCAGTAACAAGGTTCGCACACCGGGGACAGAACGAAAGCACCCCGGGACATCGTGTCCCGGGGTGCTGTGAAGAAGCTTCGCGTCAGTTGTTGACGCGCTTCTCCTTGATCTTCGCCTTCTTGCCGCGGAGCTCGCGCAGGTAGTAGAGCTTGGCGCGACGCACGTCACCGCGGGTGACGACCTCGATGTGGTCGATCACCGGGGAGTGCACGGGGAAAGTACGCTCGACACCCACCTGGAAGCTGATCTTCCGGACGGTGAACGTCTCGCGGACGCTGTCGCCCTGGCGGCCGATGACGACGCCCTGGAAGACCTGGATACGAGAACGGTTGCCCTCGGTGATGTTGACGTGCACCTTGACGGTGTCACCGGGGAAGAACTCGGGGATGTCGGAACGGAGCGAAGCCGCGTCGACGGCGTCGAGGATCTGCATGATCGTCTCTCTCTGCACTCGCCTCAGGTCGGATGCACGGATTAGGAAGGAACAAGAATGGGAGTGTGCCGAACGGCGCTGACGCGTCCGCGGGCTCCCCTGGGGCAGAGCCGGTCACGGCACAAAGAACCATTCTGCCACGGATGGCATGTCCCACCAAAACGAGCGGTCAGGGCCGGTCGTCGGTCTCCCGCACCACGATCACCTCGTGCACGCTGGTCTGCGTCGTCTCCGCACGGGGCGGGGTCATCGTCGACCAGGAGATGGTCTCACGAATCCGCGCTCCACTCCCCCGCGCTTCATTCCAGAGCTGCCACAGCTGCAGCCACACCAGTCCGATGCCCACCACGATGGCGGCGGCGAGGAGCCAACCGAAAGCGCCATCGATGAAGAAGCCGACCGCGATCGTCAGCGCGTGCCAGAGACCGAACCCGGCGACGTCCCACCACGACAGGGCGCGCTCGGCGCGGACAGACGGCCGGGAACGCGTCAGCAGCGTGAGCAGGAGCTGTCCCACGAAGACCGAGGGCATCGCGATGAGCAGCACCCAGAGGATGGACCAGCCACCCTGGAAGACGGCCCAGCCGATGAGGAGCCACAGCGGCAGGAGGAACGCCGACGGCAGCAGCCAGCGGAAGAAGGCCTGTCGGATCCACATGCTCCGATGCTACGGCGAGGTCGGGCCCCCGTCACGGGTGTTCGCTGAGAGCGGCAGGCGCCGGGCACTCCGTCCGATCAGGGAGAATGGACGGGACGAGAGGACACTGATGATCGAACTGCGCACCCCTGCCGAGATCGATGAGATGCGCGCGGCAGGCCGGTTCGTCGCCGAGACGCTGGCGACCCTGCGCGACGAGACGAAGGTCGGCACCAACCTCCTGGCGATCGACCGCCGGGCCCACGACATGATCCGCAAGGCGGGCGCCGAGTCCTGCTACATCGACTACCACCCGTCGTTCGGCGCGAGCCCGTTCGGCAAGGTCATCTGCACCTCGGTGAACGACGCGGTGCTGCACGGTCTCCCCCATGACTACGCACTCAAGGACGGCGACCTCGTCACCCTCGACTTCGCCGTCTCGGTCGACGGCTGGGTCGCGGATTCCGCGGTCTCCTTCGTCGTGGGCATGCCGCGGGATGAGGACCTGCGTCTCATCGACACCACCGAGCGCGCGCTGACCGCGGCGATCGAGACCTCGGTGGTCGGGCACCGCATCGGTGACATCTCCGCTGCCATCGCAGAGATCGCGCACGGCGAGGGGTACTCCATCAACACCGACTTCGGCGGGCATGGCGTGGGCCGCACGATGCACGGCGACCCCCACGTCGCGAACGACGGCCGCGCGGGCCGCGGGTTCCCGCTCCGCGCCGGCCTCGTGCTCGCGCTGGAGCCCTGGTTCCTCGCGACCACGGACGAGCTGGTCACCGACCCCGACGGGTGGACGCTGCGCAGCGCGGACGGGTCCCGAGGGGCGCACTCCGAGCACACCATCGCGATCACCGACGACGGGCCGATCATCCTGACGGATCGCTCGTTCCTCGGGGTGGACTGACCTCGGCCGCCGGGTCGGCGCGTTCCCAGGATGCGACCGGCCCCGGCACGACGGTGAACAGCGGGTGCGCCTTCGGGAGCGCCACATCCCCGTGCCGCTGAAGCACCTCAGGACTGCGCTCGGCGAGCTTCGCACGCAGGTGCTCCCATTCCCGCGCGAGCTGCCCCGCGGTGACCGGCATCGTCGGAACGGCAGGCTCCCGGCGCCGGATGCGCGTGCGGTCGAAACGGTAGCCGCGGGCGTCCGCCTCGTCGGCGACAGCGACGAGGTACGCGCCCACCGCGGCCAGCGGATCCGCTGCCTCCCGGAACCGCTCGAGCTGCGGGTGTCGCCGATACCCCTTCGTGGCGTCGGCGAGCACCGCCTGCGCGAGCAGCGTCTCCCGCCAGCAGGCGACGAGACCCTGACGGTCGAGGTACTCAGGGTGCAGCGACCAGATCCTCATACGCGGCGGTAGCGGAACACATCGGTGAGATGGGGGAGGTCGAACTCCGCCTTCCCGCGCGTCTCGTCCGCGCCGTCCAGCACCGCCTCCAGGGCCGCCACCATCCCTGCACGCTCCGCGTCGTCCGCCACGAGGAGACTGCTCACCGTGCCCCAGCGTCGGAGGTAGACCTCGCGGCTGATCCGCTCCGTCCAGCGCACCTCCTCGTGGGCTTCCAGGACGAAGCCGGGGATGTCGGTCGCCGATGCGGAGGTGTCGTCGTCCGCGCCGACCGCGGGATGCGCCACCCGATGGCAGGCGAGATCCCACGCACAGGCGGGGTCGGCGCGATTCCAGAGCAGCCCGAGCGTCCCGTCGGCGACGAGTGCGCGGGCGATCTCGGCCGCCGCCGTATCCCGGTCGAACCAGTGGAACGCCTGCGCGACGCTGACGACATCCACGGAACCGTCCGGCACGGGGATGCTCTCCGCGGTCCCCGGCCGCGCCTCGACCGTCGGCAGCGTCCGGGCGAGGACGGCGAGCATCGGCGCGGAAGGCTCGACGGCGATCACCCGCGCCGCACGCTCGACGAGCAGGCTGGTGAACTTGCCGGTGCCGGCGCCGAGGTCGAGCGCCGTGGCCACCGGCGCCGGAACGATGATGTCGGCCGCACGCTCCGGGAAGCCCGGTCGGTAGCGGTCGTACTCCTCGCCGATGCCGTCGAACGATCGCGCGCGTGTCACATCCACCATGTCTCGACGCTAACAGCAGTCGTTGCCGCAGACGGTCGCGGTGCGGTCAGTCGTCGGTCGGCGCGTCCGGAAGCAGATCGGGGCGGCGCAGCCGCGTGCGGACGAGCTGCTGCTCGCGCCGCCATGCCGCGATCGCCCCGTGGTTGCCGCTGAGGAGCACATCCGGTACCGCACGGTCACGCCAGACGGAGGGCTTGGTGTACGACGGGTACTCGAGGAGTCCGTCCTCGTGCGACTCCTCGACCAGGCTCGCCGGATTGCCGACGACCCCGGGGATGAGACGGCCGATGGCCTCGATCATCGCCATCGTCGCGACCTCGCCGCCGTTGAGCACGTAGTCGCCGAGGCTCAGCAGCCGCACCTCGCCACGCTCGGCGGCGTACTCGAAGACGCGCTCGTCGATGCCCTCGTAGCGCCCGCAGCCGAACACGAGGTGGTCGCGCCCCGCGAGCTCCCGCGCGGTCGCCTGGGTGAAGACCTCGCCCGCCGGCGACGGGAAGATGATGGTCGGCGGCGCGGCGGTATCCGCGGTGAGCTCGTCGAGGGCGAGCCCCCACGGCTCCGGCTTCATGACCATGCCCGCTCCTCCGCCGTACGGAGTGTCGTCGACGGTGCGATGGCGGTCGTGCGTCCAGTCGCGAAGATCATGCACCTGGAGGTCGAGCAGACCCGAGCCGCGGGCCTTGCCGAGCAGGGAGAGCGTCAGTCCGTCGAAGTACGAGGGGAAGATGGAGACGACGTCGATGCGCACGGGGGAACCGTATCAGCGGTCACTCGGCAGCGTCGGAGGCGGTGGTCTCGTCCTCCGACTCGGGAAGCTCCTCGAAGAGCCCGGCGGGAGGGGTGACGATGACCCGTCCGGCCGCGACGTCGACGGTGGGGACGATGGCCTCGACGAACGGGACCATCACCTCGTCCGTGCTCCCGCCCGACGACGGCTTCACGATCAGGAGGTCATGCGCCGGCAGGTGCTCGACGCGGACCACGCGGCCGACGACGACCTCGTCCCGCACGACGTCCAGGCCGACGAGCTGGTGGTCGAACCAGGCGTCGTCCTCGGTCTCGTCCTCGTCCTGGTCCATCCAGAGGATGGCGCGGACGAGGCTCTCGGCGGCGGTGCGATCGTCCACGTCCTCGAAGAAGACGACGGGGTTGCCGTTCATCACGCGGTATTCGCGGACGACGATCTCCTTGCCGTGCCACGGAGATGCCTCTGGCACCTGCAACGTGAACGCGGCCCCGGGGACGAAGCGCCGCTCCGGATTGTCGGTGTAGAGCTCGAGCTTCAGCGCGCCCTTGAGCCCGTGAGCCTTGACCAGGCGCCCGACGCGCAGTTGGTTACGGCCTTGGGTGCGGTCCTGCGACACCACGTCAGTCGTCCGCGACATCGACGCGGACACGACGCCCGTCGGCGAGTGCACTCACGAGGGTGCGCAGGGCCTTGGCCGTGCGGCCGCCGCGCCCGATCACGCGTCCACGGTCGTCGGGGTGCACACGCACCTCGAGCAGGTCGCCACGGGGCGACGAGGATTCGTGGATGCGCACATCTTCGGGGTGATCGACGATCCCCTTGACGATGTGTTCGAGCGCGGCGGCGAGCACGATGGATTACTCGGCGTCGGCGGCGGGAGCCTCAGCGGCCTCCGCGTCGGCGTCAGCGGCGGGGGCCTCCGCAGCGGGGGCCTCCTCCTTCTTCTCCGCCTTGGGCTTCACGACGGACTTCTTGGAGGCGTCGACCTCGAAGGCGGCCTTCGGCTCGGCGACCTTGAGGGTGGACTTGACGTCCTTGTCGCCCTTGAAGGTGCCCCAGTCGCCCGTGATCTTGAGGATGGCGGTGACCTGCTCGGTCGGCTGCGCGCCGACGGAGAGCCAGTACTGCGCACGCTCGGAGTCGACCTCGATGAAGGAGGGCTCCTCGGTGGGGTGGTACTTGCCGATCTCCTCGATCACGCGACCGTCGCGCTTGGTGCGCGAGTCGGCGACGACGATGCGGTAGTACGGCGCGCGGATCTTGCCCATGCGCTTGAGACGAATCTTGACAGCCACGATTCTCCTGAATGGTGTGGAAGGAAACGAACCGGTCGCCTGGAGCGTGGGGTGCACACCCGGCGGAAGCTCAAATGAGGAGGACGAGTGCTGGATAGAGGGTCGAGCACGTCGTCCGACCCTCTATTCTGCCAGATGCGCGCGCCGGGCGCGAAACCCGGCGACACGGCGTTGCGGAGTCGGCCCCGGGCCGTGTCAGACTGTCCCCGTGCAGCTCGACTTCGCCGCTTCGGCCCGCTCCACCGTCGGTCTCGAGTGGGAGATCATGCTCGCCGATCCCGAGACCGGTGATCTCGTCGGTCGCGCACCGGAGCTCCTCGCCGCGCTGGAGGCGGAGAGCGAGGACGAGCGCCACACCGTCACCGGCGAGCTGCTCACGAACACCATCGAGGTGACCAGCGGGATCGGCGATTCCGTCGCGCACGCCGTCGATGACATCGCGAACGCGATCGCGGCGGTGCGGTCGGCCACCGATCCGGCCGGTATCGAGCTGCTCTCCGCCGGAAGCCACCCCTTCGCCCAGTGGTACGACCAGTCGGTGACAGACAAGACCCGCTATCACAGCCTCATCGAGCGCACCCAGTGGTGGGGGCGCAACATGATGATCTGGGGTATCCACGTGCACGTGGGCGTCGACGAGCAGCGCAAGGTCTTCCCCATCATCAACGCGCTGTCGGCGTATCTTCCCCATCTCCAGGCGCTGTCGGCGTCCAGTCCGTTCTGGGCCGGGGAGCGCACGGGGTACGCCTCCAACCGCGCGCTCGTCTTCCAGCAGCTGCCGACGGCGGGCTTGCCCTGGCCGCTCCGGGACTGGTCGGAGTTCGAGCGGTATCTGGACGACATGGTCCGCACCGGCGTGATGGCCGATGCCACCGAGGTGCGCTGGGACATCCGCCCCGCTCCGCGCTGGGGCACGATCGAGGTCCGCGCGTGCGACGGCCTCTCGACGCTCTCCGAGATGGCCGCGGTGGCCGCGCTCGTACAGGTCCTCGTCGAGCACTTCTCCCGACTTCTCGACGAAGGCGCGGCACTCCCCGATCTTCCGGCCTGGTTCCACCGCGAGAACAAGTGGCGCGCGGCCCGATACGGCCTGGACGCGCGCGTCATCGTCGACACGATCGGCACGCAGCGCCCCGTTCGCGAGCACCTGACCGAGAAGATCGAGGAACTGGCCCCGGTCGCCGTCGAGCTCGGGTGCGTCCGGGAGTTCGGCAGCATCGCGTCGATCCTCGACGGCGGGGCGAGCTATGCGCGTCAGCTCGCGGTCGCCGACGCCACGGACGGCGATCTCCGCGCCGTGGTCCAGCACCTCATCCGGGAGTTCCGGACCGGACCGCAGTCGTCGATCGAAGGCGAGTGACGCGGACGCGACTCAGTCCTCGACGAGTCGACGTGCGAGACCCTCGTCGAGCACCACATCCGTGATCAGCTCGGCGGCTATCGCCGCCCGCAGACTCGCGAGCTTGGGCACACCCGAGACGACGCACACGCGACGCGGCACCCGCCGCAGCCGGTCGAGTCCCGGCCCCGTCGCCCGCGCGTTGAGCCGGATGTCGCGCCAGGAGCCGTCGGCCCGGAAGAAGACCGTCGCCACGTCGCCGATCGCATGGTCCTCCCGCAGACTGCGGTAGTCCTCCCGCCCGAGGTAACCGCCGACGTAGACGCGGCTGGGCACCTCCGCCGCCGGAGACCCGAGGCTGAACACGGCGATGTCCATCTTCGCCTGCAGATCGAGCACGCGGCGGGTGCTGCGCTCGCGCCACATAGCCTCCCGGGTGGCGGGGTCGTCGAAGAAGGCGGGCACGGGGAACTGCTGCACCTGCGCACCGAACGCGCTCCCGAAGCGCTGCAGGATGTCGCTGGAGTACTCCACACCGCTGGTCTGGGTGTTCCCGGCGCCGTTGAGCTGCACGAACGTCGTGTTGTGCGTCTCCTTCTGGGTGAGACCGCGACTGACCGCGCTGATCGTCGATCCCCACGCCACGCCGACGATCATGTTGGAGTCGACGAACTGGGACAGGAGGCGCCCTGCGGTCAGCGCCACGCGCTCCAGTCGCTCGACCTCGCTCACGATCTCCGCCATCGGCACGACGTGCGCCACCACGCGGTGCCGATCCCTGATGCGCTGCTCGAGCATTCCCAGACGCTCCAGGGGGGAGTTGATCCGGATGTCGACGAGGCCGCTCTCCCGCGCGAAGCTGAGCAACCGTGACACGGACGACCGGGAGGTGCCGAGCTCCTGCGCGATGACCTCCATGGTCTTGTCCTGCATGTAGTACAGCTGCGCGGCCGTGAGCGCGGCGATCAGCTTCCCGTCGCGCGACGGTGCTCCGGATCCCGCCATGATGACCTCCTCTCCCTCGATCCTTGCACATATGTGCAGCCAGCTTGCGCGCGGCGTCACGGAGGTCGATGCTGGTGGCAAGCAAGGAAGAGAGGGTCGAGGATGATCGATTCCACCCACACGTCCCCGGAGCGGGACGCGGTCCGCGCGCTCCGGGAATCCGGGCGCACCAGCGTCCTCGTCATCGGCGGCGGCATCAACGGCATCTCGACGTTCCGTGATCTGGCCCTGCAGGGTGTGGACGTCGTCCTGGTCGAACGCGGCGACTTCGCCTCCGGTGCCTCCGCGGCCTCGAGCCACATGATCCACGGCGGCATCCGCTACCTCGAGAACGGCGAGTTCCGCCTCGTCCGGGAGTCGGTGGAAGAGCGCAACGGCCTGCTCAAGATCGCCCCGCACTACGTCAAGCCGCTGCAGACGACGATCCCGATCTACTCCACGTTCTCGGGGATCCTCTCCGCTCCCCTCCGGTTCCTCACCCACAAGAGCGGGAAGCCGAAGGAGCGCGGCGCCTTCCTCATCAAGGTCGGCCTCACCATCTACGACACGTTCTCCCGCGACGGCGGCACCGTGCCCCGCCACCGCTTCCTCGGACGCAAGAAGTCCCTTGCCGAGCTGCCGTCGATGGACCCGAAGATCAAGTACACGGCCACGTACTACGACGCCTCGATGCACGATCCGGAGCGCCTGGCGCTCGACGTGCTGCAGGACGGCCGCGCGAGCCACCCGGGTGCGGTGGCTCTCAACTACGTCGAGGCGATCGGCCGCGACGGCGAGCAGATCACCCTCCGTGACCGCGAGAGCGGCACCGAGTTCACCGTGACCGCGGATGTCGTCGTGAACGCCTCCGGCCCGTGGACCGACCTCACGAACGACGCGCTCGGCACCGACACCCATTTCATGGGCGGCACCAAGGGCTCGCACATCGTGCTCGACCACCCGGAGCTGCTCGAGGCGACGCGAGGTCGCGAGATCTTCTTCGAGCACTCCGACGGCCGTATCGTGCTGATCTACCCGCTCAAGGGGCGCGTCCTCGTGGGCACCACCGACATCGACGCCGACCCGCGCGAGGTGCCGGTGTGCACGGAGGAGGAGATCGACTACTTCTTCGACCTCATCCACCACGTGTTCCCGTCGATCTCGGTGACCCGCGAGCAGATCGTCTACAACTTCTCCGGCATCCGGCCGCTCCCCCGCCACGAGGACACCGCTCCCGGATTCGTCTCGCGCGACTACCGCGTCGAGGTCGACCGCAAGGGCGCCGTCCCGCTGGTGAGCCTCGTGGGCGGCAAGTGGACCACGTTCCGCGCCCTGGGAGAGTCGCTCTCCGACACCGTGCTCGGCCTCCTCGGCCGCACGCGCACCGTCTCCACGGCCGGACGCGCGATCGGCGGCGGACGCGAGTTCCCGCGCACCGAGAAGGCGAAGCGGATCTGGATCCAGGAGAACCTCGCCGGCGCCGGCGCTCGGGCCGATCAGCTCCTCGCCCGTTACGGCACCGGAGCGGCGGCCGTCTGGGCGTTCGTCGAGCAGGGGGACGACGCCCCCCTCGCCGGCGGCGACCTGTCGACCCGTGAGCTGGAGTGGATGGTCAACGAGGAGATGGTCGCCCGTCTCGAGGACGTCATCCTCCGCCGCACCAGCATCGCCTTCACCGGTGGAGCGCAGGCAGAAGTCCTCGACGAGATCGCCGACGCCCTGGCACCGCTCCTCGGATGGGACCGAGAGCGTCACGACGCCGAGGTGGAGCAGACGCGCCTGCTGCTGAACGAGCGACACGGACTCGACATCCCGTCCCGCACCCGCGGCTGACGGGGCCCCGACCACCGCGCCCTCCTCGCGGTGCTACCCCATAAGGGGTCGGGGCAGAGGGGCCCCGACCCGCAAGAAAGGTCAACGAAGACATGACTGACGTCAATCTCGGTCTCTACTTCCTCTCGGAGCTCGTCGGCACAGCGATGCTGGTCCTGCTCGGCTGCGGTGTGGTGGCGAACGTCGCCCTGGCGAAGAACAAGGGCTTCGGCGGCGGCTTCCTGATGGTCAACTGGGGATGGGGTCTCGCGGTGTTCGCGGGTGTGCTCGTCTCGGCGTACTCCGGTGCCATCCTGAACCCGGCCGTCGGTATCGGCCTCTGGGTGCAGAACCTGCTGGATCCCGCCAAGGGCATCGACTTCACGATGTTCCTCACCGCGACCGGGGCGGAGCTCCTCGGCGCGATCATCGGTGCCATCGTCGTCTGGCTCGCCTACAAGCAGCACTTCGACCAGGAGCCGGAGGCCGCGAACAAGCTCGGCGTCTTCTCCACCGGCCCCGCCATCCGCTCGTACGGCTGGAACCTCGTCACGGAGATCATCGGCACCTTCGTCCTCGTCTTCGTCATCTTCGCGTTCGCGGACTACGGCGACATCGAGGTCGGCACGCCCGGTGGCCTCGGCCCGCTCACCGCTCTTCCGGTCGCCCTGCTGGTGGTCGCGATCGGTGCATCGCTCGGTGGTCCGACCGGATACGCCATCAACCCGGCGCGTGACCTCGGTCCCCGCATCGCCCACGCGATCCTCCCGATCCAGGGCAAGGGTTCCAGCGACTGGTCCTACTCGTGGGTGCCCGTCGTCGGTCCGCTCATCGGTGGTGTCATCGCCGCCCTCGCCGCCCCCGGCCTGCTCAGCCTCGCCGGCTGATCCCCCTCAACCGCTCGGGAATTCAAAGGAGAACACATGGCTGACTACATCATCGCGATCGACCAGGGCACCACGTCGAGCCGCGCGATCATCTTCGACAAGAAGGGCAGCATCGTCGCCACCGGTCAGAAGGAGCACGAGCAGATCCTTCCCAAGGCCGGATGGGTCGAGCACGACGCCGCCGAGATCTGGCGCAATGTCCAGGAGGTGATCGGTCTGGCCCTCGGTCGCGCCGATCTCACCCGCCACGACATCGCCGCCGTGGGCATCACGAATCAGCGCGAGACCGCGGTCGTGTGGGACAAGACCACGGGCAAGCCGGTCTACAACGCCATCGTCTGGCAGGACACCCGCACGCAGGAGATCGTCAACCGCCTCGCGGGCGACGAGGGCGTCGACCGGTTCAAGTCGATCGTCGGGCTCCCCCTGGCGACGTACTTCTCCGGCACCAAGATCACCTGGATCCTGGAGAACGTCGAAGGCGCCCGCGAGAAGGCCGAGGCCGGAGACCTGCTCTTCGGCACGACCGACTCCTGGGTCCTGTGGAACCTCACGGGCGGCATCGACGGCGGCGTGCACGCGACCGACGTCACCAACGCCTCGCGCACGATGTTCATGGACCTCGAGACGCTGGAATGGCGCGACGACATCCTCGAGGCGTTCGGCGTGCCGCGCTCGATGATGCCGGAGATCCGCTCCTCCTCCGAGGTCTACGGTGCGGCCGAGAGCTCATCGCTGCTCCGCGAGACGCCGATCGCCGGCATCCTCGGCGACCAGCAGGCGGCGACGTTCGGCCAGGCCGCGTTCCAGAAGGGCGAGAGCAAGAACACCTACGGCACGGGCTGCTTCCTCATCTTCAACACGGGCGAGGAGATCGTCCGCTCGAAGAACGGACTGCTCACCACCGTCGGCTACAAGCTCGGCGACCAGCCCACGCACTACGCGCTGGAGGGGTCGATCGCGGTCACCGGCTCGCTCATCCAGTGGCTGCGCGACCAGCTCGGCATCATCTCCTCGGCCCCTGAGGTCGAGGAGCTGGCCGAGAAGGTCGAGGACAACGGCGGCGTGTACATCGTCCCCGCGTTCTCGGGTCTCTTCGCGCCGTACTGGCGTCCTGACGCCCGCGGCGCGATCGTCGGCCTCACCCGCTACGCGAACAAGAACCACATCGCGCGCGCCGCCCTGGAGGCCGTGGCCTTCCAGACCCGTGACGTGCTCGACGCGGTCAACGCGGACGCCGGAGTGGATCTCAGCGAGCTCAAGGTCGACGGCGGCATGGTCGCCAACGACGCGCTCATGCAGTTCCAGGCCGACATCCTCGGTGTCCCGGTCGTGCGTCCGGTCGTGGCGGAGACCACGGCGCTCGGTGCGGCCTACGCGGCCGGTCTCGCGGTCGGCTTCTGGAGCGGTCTCGACGACCTGTCCGCGAACTGGCAGGAGGACCGCCGCTGGGAGCCTTCGCTCGACGCGGATGAGCGCGACCGTCAGCTGCGCCTGTGGCGCAAGGCCGTCACCAAGTCGATGGACTGGGTCGACGACGACGTGCGCTGATCACCGCATGACGAGGCGGGTCCGGGTTCTTCCCGGGCCCGCTTCGTCGTCTCCGGGCCGCCATCCGCCCGTTCACCTGCACGATCCGAATACGGTTGCCCACCCGTTCCGGCGGTTCCGTCGTGCACCCGTTCCCTGGTCGTGCAGACCGATCAGGGTCTCAGGAGGCTGCCGCGACGATGTCGAGGAACGCGCGCGCGGCGCTGCGCGGTGCCGCGGCGTCCCAGGCCAGGTGCTCCACACGGACCGGGCCATCCTGGACCGCCACCGTGTCGACGACCTCCCGATACCCCTGCACCACCCCGGGCGCGAGCAGGGTGACGGCGAGGCCCGCAGCGACCAGACCGATCAGACTCGCGGCCGTGTCGGATTCGAAAGCCACATCACGCCGCACCCGCGCGGCCAGGAATGCCGCGTCGGTCTGCGCTCGCCCCGATGTGCCGGCGGGGAAGTCGGCGAACGCGGAGTCCGCGAGGTCGCTCAGCTGCACCTCCCTCGCCCGGCCCAGCTCATGCCCGCGGGGCACCACGGCCACCAGCGGTTCCCGGGACAGCGCGCGGGAGGCGACCCCCTCGGGCTCCACGCCCTCCCGGAGCCCGAGGAATGCGGCGTCGAGATCGCCCTGACGAATCGCCGCCACGAGCGCATCGCTGTTCCCCTCACGGAGCTCCACGCGGGCGGCTGGATGCGCGGCGCGATAGGCCACGAGAACCCCGGGGACGTCGACAGCGGTCACCGTGGGGATGACGCCCAGCCGCAGCGTGCCCACCACCTTCCCGCTCGCCGCCGCCGCATCCTCCCGGGCCTGGTCTGCGGCGCGGACCGCCACACGCGCGGGGCGGAGGAACGCCTCTCCGGACTCGGTCGCGCGGACGCTGCGACTGGTGCGCGCGAACAGTCGCACGCCCAACTCGCGTTCGAGAGCGGCGACCTGGTGGCTGAGCGCCGACTGCGTGACATGACAGCGCTCCGCCGCGCGGGTGAACGAACCGGTGTCCGCCACGGCGACGACATACCGCAGCTGCTGGAGCTCCATCCACCCATGATCTCGCTTCATAGATGGTGTGACAAGAATGCGTTGGACTCATACCCCGGATGCGCGCACCCTGGTGACATGAACCGCCTCACCCTCACCCTCGTCACGGCTCTCGCCCCTGCGACGTGGGGTACGACGTACCTGGTGACGACGGAGCTGCTCCCCGCCGGACATCCGCTCCTCGCCGGCCTCCTCCGCTCGCTTCCTGCGGGTCTCCTCGCGGTGCTGCTGGCCCGCCGTCTGCCGCACGGGTCCTGGTGGGGCAAGGCCTTCGTGCTCGGCGCCCTCAACATCGGCGCGTTCTTCCCGCTGCTGTTCCTCGCCGCCGAACGCCTCCCCGGGGGAGTCGCCGCCGCCGTCGCCGGAGCGCAGCCGCTGATCGTGTCGGGACTCGGGGCGCTCGTCCTCGGAGAACGCATCCGCCCCGTGACGGCCGCGGCAGCCGTCGCCGGAGCGGGTGGGGTCGCCCTCGTCGTCCTCGGCCCTGCCGCCGCGCTGGACTTCTGGGGCCTCGTCGCGGCTCTCGGCGGCGTGACCGCCACCGGCCTCGGGATGATCCTGACCAAGCGCTGGGGCCGCCCCTCCGGCGTCGGTCCCGTGGCCTACGCGGGGTGGCAGCTCACGGCGGGAGGGCTGTTGCTCCTCCCCCTCACCTTCGTGGTCGAGGGTCCGCCTCCTGCCCTCGACGCGGGTGCGCTCCTCGGCTACCTCTGGCTCGCGACAGCGGGAGGGATCATCGCCTACACGCTCTGGTTCCGCGGTATCCAGCGCCTGCCCGTGATCGTGCCGGGCCTCCTCGCACTGCTCTCGCCGATCGTCGCGACGCTGCTCGGCGTGCTCATCGCCGGCGAGAGCTTCACCCTGGTCCAGGTGGCGGGCATCCTGATCACGCTCGCCGCCCTCATAGGCGGGCAGTTCGCGGCGCGGGCCGCGAGGAACGCCGGCGACCGCGGTCGATCCCTCGGCCGCGCCCGTCGCCGTGCGCTGAGGTCCCGGCCGCTCAGCCCTTGCCGAACAGCTTCTGGATCTCGGCGAGGTCGGCCTCCGACGGTGCCTCCGCTCCCCCGCCGAGGCCGAAGCCCGAGCCGGTGGGTGCCGTGGAAGCCGCGAGGCCGGCGTTCTCCGCCGCGCGCTTCGCCGGGTTGCCGGAGCGGGAGCGGTTTCCGCCGCCGCCCTTGCCCTTCTTGCCGCGCTTCGACGAGGCCCCGGGCTTGCCCATGCCGGGCACCGGACCCATGCCCGGGATGTTCGGCGTGCCGCCACGAGCGACGGTCTTCATCATCTTCGCGGCCTGCTCGAAGCGCTGCACGAGCTGGTTGACGTCGGTGACGGTCATGCCGGAGCCGCGCGCGATGCGCAGACGACGGGAACCGTTGAGGATCTTGGGGTTGCGACGCTCGACCGGCGTCATGGAGCGGATGATGGCCTCGGTGCGGTCGATCTCGCGCTCGTCGAAGTCCTCGAGCTGCTGCTTCATCTGCCCCATGCCCGGGAGCATCCCGAGCATCTTCTTCATGGAGCCCATCTTCTTCATCTGCTGAAGCTGCTCGAGGAAGTCCTCCAGGGTGAAGGCCTCGTTCGCGAGCTTCTCGGCGACCTTGCGCGCCTCGTCCTCGTCGAACGCCTGCTGCGCCTGCTCGATGAGGGTGAGGATGTCACCGAGGTCGAGGATGCGGCTGGCCATACGATCGGGGTGGAACGGCTCGAGGTCCTCCAGCCGCTCGCCCGTCGAGGCGAAGATGATCGGACGCCCCGTGACCGAGGCGACCGAGAGCGCCGCTCCGCCTCGGGCGTCGCCGTCGAGCTTCGAGAGGACGACGCCGGTGAAGTCCACTCCCTCCTGGAAGGCCTTAGCGGTGTTGACCGCGTCCTGACCGATCATCGCGTCGATGACGAAGAGCACCTCGTCCGGGTCGACGGCCTTGCGGATGTCGGCGGCCTGCTTCATGAGCTCGGCGTCGACGCCGAGGCGGCCGGCGGTGTCGATGATGACCACGTCGTGCTGCTGGCGGCGGGCGTGCTCGACGCCGTCGCGCGACACCTTGACGGGATCGCCGACGCCGTTGCCCGGCTCGGGCGCGTACACCGTGGCTCCGGCCTGCTCGGCGACCACCTGGAGCTGGTTCACCGCGTTCGGGCGCTGGAGGTCGGCGGCGACGAGGAGGGGCGTGTGCCCTTCGCCCTCGAGCTGCTTGGCCAGCTTGCCGGCGAACGTCGTCTTTCCCGAGCCCTGAAGACCGGCGAGCATGATCACGGTCGGCGCGGTCTTGGCGAACTGCAGGCGCCGCTGCTCTCCGCCGAGGATCTGGACCAGCTCCTCGTTGACGATCTGCACCACCTGCTGCGCGGGGTTCAGTGCCTTGTTGACCTCGTCGCCGAGAGCGCGCTCGCGCACCTTGGCGGTGAAGTCCTTGACGACCGCGAGCGCGACGTCGGCGTCGAGCAGAGCACGACGGATCTCGCGCACCGTGCCGTCGACGTCGGCGGCGGTGAGCTTTCCCTTCGTGCGCAGGTTGCGGAAGGTGTCGGTGAGCCGATCGGAGAGCGTGCCAAAGGTAGCCATGGTGCCTACGATTCTACGCGAGCGGAGCCTCCACGCTCAGCGCGGCACGGAGCAGTGTCTTGGCCCGCTGGTGACGCCCCCGGACCGTGGACGCGGGGACCCCGAGCAGTGCGGCCGCATCGGTCAGGCTGAATCCGTCCCAGTGCACCAGGCGGATGACCTCCGCGAGGTCGGGATCCAGGCGGGCGATGGCGTCGCGCACCTCCGCGCCCCCGTCCGCCGGCGGTGCCTGCAGCCGGGATCCCTCTCCCTCTCCCCGCACCCGTTCGTGCAGGGCGCGCCGACGCCTCTCACCGCGGGCGTGGTTGAGCAGGGTCTTGCGAGCGACTCCGAACAACCACATCCGCGCCCGTTCGGGGTCGTCGGGCAGATGCCGGACGCGCCGCCAGGCGACGACCATCGGCTCGCCGAGCAGGTCGCCGGCGTCATCCGCCCCGACCCGACGCGCGAGGTAGGCCAGGAGATCCGGGGCGCACGCCTCGAACGCGCCGATCAGCGCCGCGTCGTCGGCACGGCTGCTCACTCGCCGCTCCAGGCTTCGTCGTCGCAATGCACCTGGGAGTGGGAGTCGGCTCCGGGGATCGGACCGAACCCGTGCTCCTCGAGTTCGGCGTGGAGCGCCTCGTTCAACGCGCCCTCATGAGCCATCCAGGCGCGGGTGTCCGCCGCATTCTGATCCGTCGTCGGAACACCCGCGGCCTCGTCGCCCTGCTCGAGCATCCGCAGTTGGCCGTGCACGTAGGGCGCGGCCTCCGCCTCCACATCCGCCGAGGCGAACCATTGATCGATCACACGATCGACATCGGCCTGGATCAGCGGGTTGTGCGTGTCCAGGCGGCTGAAGCGGATCTCGCACTCTCCCCAGGTCGGCGCGGTGAACCGGTAGCTCCGCGCGGGATCCTCGAGGCCGTCGCCCCAGAGCCAGTCGGAGGAGGCGGTGGCCACCCCGGCGCCGCCCACCAGGACCACCGCCGTGACCGCGGCGATCACACCGCGCGACCGGAGGCGGGGCCGAGCGCGCCCACGGGACGCGTCGATCATCGCCCGCAGCTCGTGTCCAGCGAGGGCGGGGGTGGGCGGCGCCGAGCCGTCCAGCAGGTCGTCCAGCGGATCCGTGGTCATGGTGTCCTCCTCGTCAGGGATGCCTTCATCACTGACGTGTCCGGCCGACACCGATCCGTCCGCGCGTCACTCCCCCCAGGGCAGATCGTGCACGCGGGCGAGCGCCTCGCGGAGCACGGACTCCGGAGTGCCGCGGCCTGCCCCCTCCTCGGCCCAGACGCGCAGGGCGGACAGGACGGCGGCCGCCTGCGCCGCTCCCAGCACGTCCGCACGCATCACATCGATACCCGCCGCGCACGCCGCACGGGAGACCGCGGCGGCGAGGCGGGCCAGACGGACACCCGTCTCCCGCACCAGCTCCACCTCGAGCGCCATGGCCTCCGCATTCCGCAGCGCCAACGCCAACGGATCCGGGGCGAAATCGTCCACGATCCCCTGCAGGATCCCGCGCACCCGCTCCCCCGTGGCAGCCCGGCCGAGGTCGTTCAGCGCGGCGATCGCGACGCCGATGCGCTCGTCGATGCCGGACCACAGCACGTCGCTCTTCGACGTGAAGTAGTTGAAGAAGCTCGACCGGCTGACCCCCGCCCGCTGGGTGATGTCGGCGATGGAGGTGGCCTCGTACCCGCGCTCCAGGAAGAGCTCGCAGGCGGCCTCGGCGAGGGTCTCGCGCGAGGAAGCCTTCGGGCGGCCGGCGCGACCAGTCCGGTTCATGACTTCACGGTACCGCGCGGGACGCCGCGGCCCGGACGAGGATGTATTGTTGGACGCAATCCATGTATTCGAGGGAAGGGACGACGCATGCTCGACATCCTCACTCCCGGCTTCATGCCGACCCCCGTCCCCTATGAAGAGGGCTGGGCCCTGCAGCGCCGCGTGCACGCGGACGTGGTCTCCGGCGCCCGCCCGGACACCCTCATCCTGCTCGAGCACGCGGCCGTGTACACCGCGGGGAAGCGCACGGAGGATCACGAGCGCCCCCAGGACGGGACCCCGGTCATCGACGTCGACCGCGGCGGGAAGATCACCTGGCACGGGCCGGGGCAACTCGTCTGCTACCCGATCTTCCGGCTGCCGGAGCCGATGGACGTGGTAGCGCACGTCCGGCGGCTGGAGCGGATCCTCATCGAGGTGCTGCGCCCGTTCGGAGTCGACGGTCACCAGGTCGAGGGGCGGAGCGGGGTATGGGTGCGTCGACCGTTGTCGGAGGACAAGGTGGCCGCGATCGGCGTGCGCGTGCAGCAGGGCGTCACCATGCACGGCTTCGCCATCAACTGCGACAACAGCCTCGCGCCCTTCCGCGACATCATCCCCTGCGGCATCACCGACGCCGGCGTGACCACGGTGAGCGAGGTGTCCGGCCGCGTGATCGGCCCGCTCGACCTCGTCGACGCCGTGCAGGACGCCTTCCGCACCGCCCACGCACCCGACCTGACAGGAGTCCCGGCATGACCGCCGCACCCGAGGGGCGCAAGCTCCTCCGCCTCGAGATCCGCAACGCCGAGACCCCGATCGAGCGCAAGCCCGAGTGGATCAAGACCAAGGCCAAGATGGGACCGGAGTACTCGGCGCTGCATTCCCTCGTGAAGAGCGAGGACCTGCACACCGTGTGTCAGGAGGCCGGCTGCCCGAACATCTACGAGTGCTGGGAAGACCGCGAGGCGACCTTCCTCATCGGCGGGTCGCAGTGCACGCGCCGCTGCGACTTCTGCCAGATCGACACCGGCAAGCCCGCGGATTACGACACCGACGAGCCACGACGCGTCGCCGAGAGCGTGCAGCGGATGAACCTCCGCTACGCGACCGTGACGAGCGTGGCCCGCGACGATCTCCCCGACACCGGAGCCTGGCTCAATGCCGAGACGGTGCGGAAGATTCACGAGCTCAACCCGAACACCGGAGTGGAGCTGCTGGCGAACGAGCACAACGCCGACCCCGCCTTCCTCGGCCAGATCTTCGATGCACGCCCCGAGGTGTTCGCGCACAACGTGGAGACCGTGCCCCGCATCTTCAAGCGCATCCGCCCCGCGTTCCGCTACGAGCGCTCGCTGAACGTGCTCACGCAGGCTCGCGATGCCGGACTCATCACGAAGTCGAACCTCATCCTCGGCATGGGCGAGGAGCCGGAGGAGGTCGTCCAGGCGCTGCAGGACCTCCACGACGCCGGCTGCGACATCATCACCATCACCCAGTACCTCCGCCCGACGCCGCGGCACCTTCCGGTCTCCCGGTGGGTGAAGCCCGCCGAGTTCGTCGAGTTCAAGGAGGAGGCGGAGCGGATCGGCTTCCTCGGGGTGCTCGCCGGTCCTCTCGTGCGCTCCTCGTACCGCGCCGGGCGGCTCTGGGCGCAGTCGATGAGCTCGAAGGGACGGGAGATCCCCGCTCATCTCGCGCACATCGCGGACAGCGCCGACCTCGGGTTCGCGCAGGCCGTCTGACGGGCGGCGGTCAGTCGGCGCTCATCACCGACTGCACGCTGCCGTCGGAACCGAGGTTCACGAGCAGCACGTCGTCGGTGGCGCTGTCATCGAGCGCGTACTCCAGGACGGCGAACGGCTCGGAGCCACCGTGCTCGTCGGCGAGGATCGTCATGCTCATCAGGCGCAGCGACCGGATGATGTCCACGGCCGCGTCCCCGGACACGTCGATGAGGACGTCGGGGAGGTCGTCGCCGAACACCTCCTGCTGCTGAAGGATGTACTCGGTCACCTCACTCGTGCGGTCGTCCACCTCGGCGAGCATTCCGCGGCGCGCGGTCGCGTCCACGTTCTCCAGACCGGCGATGAGTCCGGCGGCGATGTCGAGGGCGTCGGCGGAGACGTCGTCCTGGTCCGGAGCCGTCAGGTCCACGGTCACGCTCTGGTCGCCGAGCTCGACCGTCTCCGACCAGAAGATCGAGCCGTCGGGGCCCGACGACAGCAGTCCGAAGTAGTCGTGTTCGATCGCCATAACGCTATGAAACCAGCCTGGTGCTCGGGGCGGAAGCCCTGTGTCAGCCGACCAGCGCCTGCACGAACACGTGCGGCGTGAAACCGGTCAGATCGTCGATGCCCTCGCCCTGTCCGAGGAGTTTGACCGGGATGCCCGTCCGCTCCTGCACGGCGAGCACGAAGCCGCCCTTGGCCGAGCCGTCGAGCTTCGTGAGCACGAGCCCCGTCACGCCCGCGTGCTGCAGGAAGGTCTCCGCCTGCATCACCCCGTTCTGTCCCGTCGTGGCGTCGAGGACGAGGAGCACCTCGCTGATCGGGGCCTGCTTCTCGACGACGCGGCGGATCTTGCCCAGCTCGTCCATGAGACCGCCCTTGGTGTGCAGTCGCCCCGCCGTGTCGATGATCGCGATCTCCATGCCCTCGCGCTTGGCGTATTCGACGGTCTGGAAGGCGACGGAGGCCGGGTCCTGCCCCTCCTGCTGCGGGCGGACGATCGCCGCTCCCCCGCGCTGGGCCCAGGTGGCGAGCTGGTCGACGGCGGCCGCACGGAAGGTGTCGGCAGCCCCCACCACCACGCTCCGCTGGTAGCCGCGAAGGAACTTCGTGAACTTCCCGATCGTCGTCGTCTTGCCCACGCCGTTCACACCCACGACGAGGACCACGGCGGGCCGCTCGGTGAGCTTCAGAGTGGTGTCGAACTTCGCGAAGTGCTCCTCCAGGGTCTCCCGCAACATGCGCTGGAGGTCCTTGGGGTCGGTGGTGCGGTACTTCGCGACCTTGTCGCGCAGCTCTTCGACGATGCGTTCGCTGATGTCGGGGCCGAAGTCCGCCGTGATGAGCGCCGTCTCCAGGTCTTCCCACGTCGTCTCGTCGATGGTGGGCTTCACGAACATGCCGCGCAGCGCGCGACCGAGAGACCAGGACTTCTCTGCCATGCGTCCAGCCTACGGGTAGCATCCAGGGATGCACCGCGCGCCGCTCCCGCACCGGGTGTTCCTGCACGGTGCCGGGAGACGCGGCACCACCGCGTGGCCCTCGCAGGATCCGGAGTCGGGGACCTTCCTCAGCTTCCCGCCGGAGTCGTCCGTCGAAGCGCAGGCGGGCGCTCTCGTCGAGGGAGAGCGTGACCGGACGCCGCTCGTGTTCGCGCACTCGATCGGCGCGGTGACCGCCGTCCGCGCCGTCGCCGACGGCCTGCGGGTGTCCGGCCTCGTCCTCGTCGAGCCCGCCCTGTACGACATCGCCCGCGGTGAAGCTCCGATCGAGCGGCATATCGCGGTGGTGACGGAGGCACGGGCGAGGGTGACGCAGGGCGACCTCTTCGGCTTCTGGTCCATCCTGCGCCCGCTCATGTTCGGAGGCCCGTCCACCCGGGAGCGCTGGGAGGACGAGCGCGCGGTCGCGCAGCGGTGGGCGACCACGAACCTTCCCTGGGGTCACGGCATCCGGGAGCGTTGTCTCGCCGGCGTGCCGACCCTCGTTGTCACCGGCGGATGGAACGAGGAGTACGAGATCATCGCCAGCAGGCTCGTCGACGTCGGAGCCGACCACATGATGCTCCCCGGCTTCGCTCACCGCCCGCAGGACCATCCCGACTTCCCGACTGTGATCACGGGCTTCGAACGCTCCCTCGCGATGTGACCCGGCCCCGTCCGTCCGGTCACAGCTTCGGAGACCGCGGGCGACACGCCGGATCCGACCATCGACACGCCGGATGAGGGCCATGATCTCCGAAGCTGTGCCCGCCGAGGGAGGGCGGCAGGACTCAGACGGCGGCGGCGGCGCGGTCGCCGACGCGCTGACCCACCACGGCCGAGACGCCATCCTGACGCATCGACACGCCGTAGAGCGCGTCGGCGATCTCCATCGTCCGCTTCTGGTGCGTGATGACGAGGAGCTGGGAGCTCTCCCGCAGCTGCTCGAAGACGGTGAGGAGCCGGCCCAGGTTCGCGTCATCGAGGGCGGCCTCGACCTCGTCGAGGATGTAGAACGGGCTGGGACGCGCCTTGAAGATCGCCACCAGGAGCGCCACCGCGGCCAGCGACCGTTCTCCGCCGGACAGCAACGAGAGCCGCTCGATCTTCTTCCCGACGGGACGGACCGAGACCTCGATGCCCGTCGTCAGCATGTTGTCCGGATCGGTCAGCGAGATGCTGCCGGTGCCGCCGGGGAACAGCAGCGGGAAGACCTGGCCGAACGCCTCCTTGGTGTCCTCGAACGCGCTGGCGAAGATCGTCTGCATGCGCTCGTCGAGGTCGGCGATGATGGTCAGCAGATCCTGCCGGGTCTGCGTCAGGTCCGTGAGCTGCGTGGTGAGGAACGCGTGACGCTGCTCCAGGGCGGCGAACTCCTCCAGTGCCAGCGGGTTGACCCGCCCGAGCTGCGCGAGCTTCCGCTCCGCGTCCGCGAGACGCCGCTGCTGGATGCGGCGGTCGAACGGGATCGCGGTGTCGTCGAGCAGCTCGCCATCGGCCGGCTCCGCCCCGGGATCCCGCGGCACGAGCTGGTCCGGCCCGTACTCGGCGACGAGCACGTCCTCGTCGAGCGCGAGTTCCGAGGAGACGCGCTCCAACAGGCTGTTCAGGTGGAGCTTCTTCTCGTGGATCTGCAGTTCCAGGCCGTGAACGCTCTCCGTGAGCCCGGCCAGACGCTCCCGCAGCGACGACTCCTGGGCGCGCAGCGCGACGAGCTCCTCGTTCTGCGCCGACCGGGCGGCTTCCGCCTCCGCGAGAGCGACGCGGGCTTCGGTCACGGAGCGGTCGAGGGAGTCGAGGATGCGCGGCAGCTCGTCCACGACTCCGGATGCCGCCTCGCGCTGCGCCCGGCGGATGACGGCGCGTCGGGCGGCCTCTGCCGCGGCGTCCCGCTCCTGCTCGCGCTGCCGCTCCAATGCGGTCACCCGGGACTGCGCCGCCCGGACCCGCTCCCGCAGGGTCTCGACCTCCAGACGAGCCCGGACCTCGCCCTCGCGGGCGCTCTCCAGTGCCTCCAACAGACCGTCGCGCGCCGAGGCGTCGAGCACCGGACGCGGCGCGGCGACCGCGGCATCGAGCTCCGCCTTCGCCGCCTCCGCCTTCGCCTCCGCGTCGGCCACGGCGGCCTGCGCCTGGGCGAGTCCGGTCTCCAGGCGATCGCATTCGGCGACAGCGGCCTCGTGACGCACGGTCACCTTGTTGAGCTGCTCCGCGTGCGTCGCGAGGGCGGCGTCGTGCTCGCGCAACGCGCGCAGCGCGTCCTTCGCCTGACGCCGCGTCTCCTCCACGGCCTCGTCGGCGTCGATACGCGCCTCGCGGAGGGAGTCGACGACGACCTGGATCTCGGTGAGCCGCTCGGTCGCGGTGTCCCGCTCCGCCGCGAGTTCGAGGCGCGAACGCTCCCCTCCGGAACCCGTGCGCAGGGTCTGAGCGGTGATGACGTCGCCGCCGGTGGTCACGATCGTGGTCGAGGTGTCGCCTCTCGCGTCGAGAACGCGCCGCGCGGCACGCGCCGCATCGAGGTCGTCGGCGATGAGAACGTGCGCCAGGATGCCGAGGATCCCGTCCGGCGCGGTCACCGTCTCCGTCGCGGCGATCACGCCGTCGACGGCCGGGGGTGTCGGCTGCTCCCTCGGGGCATCGGCGACCACGAAGTCGACCACGCCCCGGCGGCGCTCTGCGGCCTCCGCCGCGAGGATGAACGCATCCTCCGCGGAACCGACCAGCACACCCTCGGCCAGCGGACCGAGGACGGCCGCGATCGCGGCTTCGTATCCCGCCCGCACCTGCACGGCATCACCGACGAGACCGCGGACCCCTGGACCCCCCTCGGCAACGATCTCGGCGGCGCCTCCCGACAGCGACAGGGCACTGCTCAGGGCGGCGGCCTTCGCGGTGAGGGCGTCGACCTCGCGCTCGGCGGCATGCAGCCGTTCGCGCAGGCTCTCCCGTTCCGCCTCCGCCGCCGTCGCCGCACGCTGAGCGCTCTCGTAGGCCGCGGCGTACTCGACGGCCGTGCCCTCGGGGGCCTCGGCGTCGTCGATCGCCTCCAGGGCTTCTTCGGCCTCTCGTCGCCGGGCGTGCGCGGCTTCGAGGGCGTTCTCCTGGCGGAGCACGGCGCCGCGGACGGCGGCCAGGGCCGATGCCGCCGCATCGGCGTTCCCGCGGAGCGAGGACAGTCGCATGTCGTACTCGGAGACGAGCGCGCTCTGCTCCGCGATGTCCACGTCGAGCGTGTCGAGCTCGGCGCGGGCGTTCACGACCTCGCGACTCGCCGCAGCCGCGGCGTCCTGCGCATCGCCGAGGCCGGACGAGATCGTCTCGATGTCCTCCTTTGCCTCGTCGATCGTCGCCTGTGAGACGGTCACCGCGGTCACGGCCGCGTCGTCTTCCTCGGACCCGAGAAGCGCGAGGCGCTGGTTGGCGAGAGTGTAGAGCCCGCGCACCCGCTCCTGCACCTGCTCGAGCCCGAAGGCGACGCTGCGCGCCTCGTCGACGGCGATCGAGTTCTGGTTCTTCTCCAGCCGAGCGATCCCGGCGCGCACGGTCTCGGCCTGGTCGGACAGCACCAGGCGCTCGGTGTGCCGCTCCTGCTCGGTCCGGGTGTGGTCGGCGAGGGCTGTGCGCAGCGCAACGACGTCGTCGGCGAACAGTCGGGCCTTGGCATCGCGGACGACGGCGGCGATGGTCTGCGCCTCGCGCGCGATCTCGGCCTGGCGGCCGAGCGGCTTGAGCTGGCGGCGGATCTCCCCCGCGAGATCGCTCAGACGCGTGAGGTTGGCCTCCATCGCGTCGAGCTTGCGCAGCGTCTTCTCCTTGCGCCGACGGTGCTTGAGGATGCCCGCCGCCTCCTCGATGAAGCCGCGTCGATCCTCCGGCGAGGCCTGGAGCACCGTGTCGAGCCGTCCTTGACCCACGATGACGTGCATCTCGCGGCCGAGGCCGGAGTCGCTGAGCAGCTCTTGCACATCGAGGAGACGGCAGCCCTCCCCATTGATCGCGTATTCGCTGGAGCCGTTGCGGAACAGCGTGCGGCTGATGGTCACCTCGGCGTATTCGATGGGCAGCGCGCCGTCCGCATTGTCGATGGTGAGCTGCACCTCGGCACGCCCGAGGGGGCCGCGGGTCGACGTGCCGGCGAAGATGACGTCCTCCATCTTCCCGCCGCGGAGCGTCTTCGCTCCCTGCTCCCCCATCACCCAGGCGAGGGCGTCGACGACGTTGGACTTGCCGGAGCCGTTCGGTCCGACGATGCACGTGACGCCGGGCTCGAACACGAAGGTCGTCGGCTGTGCGAACGACTTGAACCCCTTGAGCGTCAGGCTCTTCAGGTGCATGGGGCGACCGCTCGTCCGGGGAGATTCACGCCGCTACGCTACCGGAATCCCGCGGAACGGCCGGTATCCCGCGCGGTCGTCACGGACCCCGGCTCGATCGCGACACGCCGGTGCTAGCACGAAATGCTTGACGATCTCCTGTGAGTTTCGCTACGGTGGCCTCCGGATCGCCACACGAAAGGAGGTTACCGATGATGATCACTCAGCACACCGCAGAGGTCTTTGGCCTCGCCGCGCCTGCGCACTCTGCGCCGCGCCACGCGGCATCGGTGACCGCCGGCGTCCGTCACGGCTCGCTCGGCTAGAACCGCAGCCTGGGAACGCAGACCCGATCCGGGTCTTCTCCCGCCTGTTCTGTCGCGTCCCACCCTCTGATCCCCTCGGATCATGGATCCCCGCCTCCGGCCTCCGCATTCCGCGGCCCCACAGGCGCTGCTCTCGTCCGCACCCGTCGCGGCCGACGACTCGGTCCTGACGTGGTGCTTCCGCACCCCATCCATCCCTTTCGAAGGAACCATCGTGAACATCACGCTGTCACGCAGCACCACCCATCCGCCCGATACCGAGGACCGCGAGGTCCTCCAGATCCCCCGCGACGACGAGCTGCGTCAGCTCGGCATCGCGGACCGCCTCTCGCTCCGGATCGGCCTCTGGCTGTTCCAGCGGGCGCAGCGGCCCCGGCGTCCGCGCCGGTCGTGGACCGTCGATCCCGGCGACCTGTTCCTCGTCGGAGAGCAGCGTCACCGCTCGGCTGCGGAGGCGCACGCCCTCCTCATGCACGACATGCAGCGCGGAATGCGCTGACAGACGATGACGACCGCATCGACGCCGACCCGGCGTCCGTCCGTACAGCTGCGGACGGACGCCGGGCCACCCGGCACCTCCTCCTCCCTCCGACACGAAGGACCCGACATGACGACCGCCGCACTGACGATCACGCCGCTGATCGTCCCGGCCACCCTCGCCGATGCGAACGCCGCGGACTTCCGCGCCTACGGCGCCCTCAATCGACAGATCTGCGACGAGCAGGTCGGCCTCCCCGACCTCGCCCCGGACGCCGCGCAGATGCTGCCCAACTGGCAGGACGACTCCGATGCGCTGGACCTCGGATTCGTGGCGCGCGAGGGGGACGACATCATCGGCATGGTGACGGTGTCCTTCGCACAGGAGGAGGACGCGCACGCCGCCGAGCTCGACCTCCTCGTCCCGGCCGCCCACACCGGGCGTGGTGTCGAGGACGCGCTGCTCGACCGCGCCGAGACCGAGGCCAGGGAGCGCGGCCGGAGCGTCCTGCAGATCTGGACCCTCCACCGCCCCGAGGAGGCCGACCGCATGCTCCAACCGCGCACGGGATGGGGGCGCATCCCGGCGACAGCGCTGAGCGACGTGGTCGAAGCCCGCGGCTTCACGCTGGAGCAGGTGGAGCGCAACAGCGAGCTCGACCTGCGTGCCGACCCGGAGCCCCTGCGCCGCGCGTTGGACGCGGCGCTCGCGGTCGCGGGACCGGACTACCGCGTGGTCGAGTGGGAGCTGCCCACCCCGCCGGAGTTCCGCGACGGATACGCCGCGGTGCTCGCCCGACTGTCGACCGACGCCCCCAGTGGCGACATGGACTTCGTCGCCGAGGTCTACGACGCCGATCGGGTCGTCCGCCGCGATGCTCGTCTCACGGGCGCCGGCCAGACGGTGTCCGTGGTCGCCGTGGAGCATGTCCCGTCCGGCACCCTCGTCGCGTACAACGAGCTGCTGATCGGTGCGGAGAAGACCGGGACCACCCACCAGTTCGGGACGCTGGTCGCCAAGGACCACCGCGGCCATCGCCTCGGAACGATCGTGAAGTGCGCCAACCTCCTGCGGTGGCGGGAGCTCGTCCCGGATTCAGACGTGGTCTCCACGTTCAACGCCGAGGAGAACCGGCCGATGCTCGACATCAACGAGGCGATCGGCTTCGTTCCCGTGTCGTACGCGGGCGCGTGGCAGAAGAAGATCTGAGGACGAGCGGCAGCCGTCATCCTCCCGGATGACGGCTGCCGCTCAGCTTCATCCGCCTGACCGACGACACCGGCACAGGTCTCCGGCGAGGCTGGGAACATGAACACTCCCGCGATCGAAGCCCACGCCCTCGTGAAGACCTACGGCGTCACACACGCCCTCGCCGGAGTCGACCTCACCGTGCACCGCGGCGAGTCCGTCGCCATCATGGGAGCGTCGGGGTCGGGCAAGACCACGCTCCTGCACGTGCTGGCGGGCATCACCGCCCCGGACAGCGGGCGCGTGGTCTTCCACCCGTCCACCGGAACGCCCATCGAGGTGACCGCGCTCGGCGAGGCGGCGCGCTCCCGGCTGCGTCGCGAGCGGTTCGGGTTCCTCTTCCAGCAGGGACTGCTGATCCCCGAGCTGACGGCAGTGGAGAACGTCGCCCTCGCCTCGATGATCAACGGTGTCGCGAAGAAGGACGCACTCCCCCACGCGGCGTCGTGGCTCGCGGCACTGGGTCTCGGCGGCATGGAGGAACGGCGCATCGGCGAGCTGTCGGGAGGACAGGCCCAGCGCGTGGCCATCGCCAGAGCCCAGGCCACGGGTGCGGACCTCGTCTTCGCCGACGAGCCGACCGGCGCCCTGGACTCGCACACCTCCGCCGAGGTCATGGACGCGCTCCTGTGGTCCACGACCGGACAGGGCCGCACCCTCATCGTCGTCACGCACGACGCCGACGTCGCCGCCCGCTGCACCCGCACGGTCGCTGTCCGGGACGGCCGCATCCTCGGTTCGGCGGTGAACGCGTGAACCTCTCCGTCCTCGGCCTGCTCCTGCGTCCCGCTCCCGGACAGCGGAGCGTCCTCGCGCTCCCGATCGTCGCCTTCGCGGTCGTCACGACCCTCGTCCTCACCGTCGTCGGCGGGGCCCAGGCCTTCTGGACCTGGACCGACGACGAGGCCGTCCTGTACCAGGCGCTCGCCGCCATCGCCCTGGTCCTCCTGGTCGTGCCGCTGGCCTCGCTCGGCGGCGCCGCCGCCCGCTTGTCCGCCCGACGCCGCGACGAACGTCTCTCCACTCTGCGTCTGCTCGGGGTGACTCCGGGCGGGGTGACGACGGCGACCGTCGTCGAGTCCGTCCTCGTCGCCACCACCGGCGCGATCATCGGTGTCGGCGGCCATCTGGCCCTGAGCCCGCTCATCGGTCTGATCCCGTTCCGTGGCGAGCCGCTCGGCCTGCCTGCGGTCGTGCTCCCTCCGGTGATGATCGCCGCTGTCGTGGCCGGCGTGCTCGTGCTCGCCGCCGGAAGTGCCGTCGTGGGGCTGCGCCGCGTCGTCATCTCGCCACTCGGAGTCCGAACGCGCACGGCGCCGACGAACGTGCACTGGGTCCGGGCCGTCATCGCGGTGGTGGGCATCGCCTTCGCGTTCGTGCTCGTCAAGGTCTTCCCGATGATCGGCGGGATCGTGGCGACGATCGCGGTGCTCGCGGCGACGTTCGCGCTCGCCCTCACGGTCCTGAACGTGCTCGGCCCATGGGTGCTGAAGGTGTCGGCGGGACGTCAGCTTCGGCGGGCGGAGCGTCCCGAACGGCTGCTGGCCGCACGCCTCGTGCTCGACGCTCCGAAGGCAGCCTGGCGTCAGGTCGGCGGGATCGCGATGGCGAGCTTCATGGCCGTCTTCGCCGGCACAGGCGTCGCCCTCCTCAACACGATCGGGGCCGGTGACGATCCCTCCAGCATCGCGCTCGCGGAGGACATCCGCACCGGGCTCATCATCACCCTCGTCGGCTCGTTCCTCATGGTTGCCGCCTCCGTCGGTGTGAATCAGGCCTCGGATGTGCTCGACAAGAGCGACCTGCACCGGAGCCTGCACCACCTGGGTATGCCCGTCGAGACCGTGGACCGCGCGCGCCGTCGCGCGATCATGTCGCCGCTGCTCGTCACGGCGGTGGGATCCGCGCTGTGCGCTGCGGTGCTCGTGTTCCCGCTGGTGGGGATCGCGCTGATCGTCTCGCCCCTCTCGCTGATGACGATCGCGACCGTCGTCGCCGTCGGCATCGGAGTCGTGTGGGCGAGCACCTGGGCGACCCGTCCGCTGCTGGATCGTGCTTTCGCTCCGGCGTGATGCGGTCGCGGGCCGGGGATACCGGCCCGGGTCAGCGCCTCCGCTGGCAGCGCGGGCAGAAGTGCGAGGAGCGGTTCATGAAGGCGGCACGGGTGATCGGCGTGCCGCAGCGCGGACAGGGCTTCCCGCCACGACCGTAGGCGTTCAAGGAGTGCGCGAAGTAGCCGGCCTGCCCGTTGACGTTGACGTACTGGGCATCGAAGCTCGTGCCGCCCTCGGCGAGAGCCTTCTGCAGGACCGACCGCACCTCGGCGAGCAGGCGATTCACGGCCCGGGTCGGCAGAGCGTCGGCCGGTGTCTCCGGATGGATGCGGGCCGCCCACAGCGACTCGTCGGCGTAGATGTTGCCGATGCCGCTCACGACACCCTGGTCCAGCAGCACCCGCTTGATCGCGCTGTGCCGCCGGGCGAGGGCAGCACGGAAGACCGCGTCGTCGAAGAACGGGTCGAGCGGGTCACGCGCGATGTGCGCCACCTGCGTCGGGATCCGGGAGGGACCGTCGGGGACGAGGGCATCGACGGCCAGCGATCCGAAGGTGCGCTGATCGGCGAACACGATCGCGAGCTCGCCGTGTCGCGGGTGCTCGATGCTCAGACGGATCCGCTCGTGCCGCTCGGATGGAGCGTCCGGCGCGCGGAGCAGCATCTGGCCGCTCATGCCCAGATGCGCGATCAGAGCGGAGTCGTCGGAATCGAGCGGCAACCAGAGGAATTTGCCCCGCCGCGCGGCCGCGGTGAAGCGGCGACCCTCCAGACGATGGACGAAGTCCACGGCTCCGGCGGTATGCCGAGTGAGAGCGCGTTCATCGAACACGCTCACGCCGGTGATGACGGCGTCCACCGCGGCCGGGGCGAGGCCCGAGCGGACGACCTCGACCTCGGGGAGCTCAGGCACGTTCGCTGAGGGTGCGCCAGGCGCTGAGTGCCGCCGCCATCTCCGCCGTCTTCTTGCTGCTGCCGGCACCCGTCATGCGAACGTCGCCGACGGCCACGGTCGCGGTGAAGCGCCGGTCGTGGTCGGGGCCGCTGGCCTCGACCGAGTACTGCGGCGGCGTGGCGCCGAGGCGTGCCGCGAGCTCCTGCAGGCTGGTCTTCGGGTCCATCGCCGCGCCGTACCGCTCGGGGTCGGCGAGCAACGGCTCGGTCAGACGCAGGACGAGCGCCGTCGCGGCCTCGGGCCCGGCGGACAGGTAGGTGGCGCCGATGACGGCCTCCATGGTGTCCGCGAGGATCGAGTCCTTGTCGCGACCACCGGTCTGCTCCTCACCGCGTCCGAGCAGCAGGTGACTGCCCAGATCGATGCCGCGAGCGACCTCCGCCAGGGCGACCGTCGACACGACGCTCGCACGACGCTTCGCCAGCTCCCCCTCGTCGAGCTCGGGGTGCCGTGTGAACAGCATGACCGTGACGGCCTGCCCCAGCACCGAGTCGCCGAGGAACTCGAGACGCTCGTTGTGCGGGATGCCGCCGTGCTCGTACGCGTAGGAGCGGTGGGTGAGGGCCAACTCCAGAAGCTCCGCGTCGATATCGACGCGGAGCTTGTCTGGGAGAGGCCTCGTCCCCCCGGGGACCTCCGTCACGGTTCGCGACTCAGACGTCGGCGACCTTGCGGCCCTTGTACTCGAGGAAGAGCTCGGTGCCCTGCGAGTCGGTGACGACCTTCGCCTGGTGCGGACGGCTGTAGACGACCTTGCCGTTCTCGATGGTCTTGACGAGCGCGGGGGCCTCCGCCTTCCACTGCGCGCGACGCGAGCGGGTGTTCGAACGGGAGACCTTGCGCTTCGGGGGGTTACCAGCCATGACTAGCTCTCTTCTTTCTCGGCGGCACCGCGTTCTGCCGTGCCGTCCTGGTCTGTGATCTGCTGGAGCGCGCTCCACCGAGGATCGATGGGAGCGGCCTGCTCCGTTCCGGTGCTCTCGGTCAGCCTCTCGCCTGTGACCGGGTCGAGCCCGAGGCAATCCGGCTGACACACCGGCTGAAAAGGAAGGGCCAAAACGGCCGCATCCCTGACGAGAGTTTCAAGATCCACGTGGTCGTCTTGAACCTCGAAGTCAGTTTCTTCCTCACCAGGATACGCGAAAAGCTCCTGGAACTCGACTTCGACGGGCCGGGCGATGTCGGTGAGGCATCGACCGCACACGCCGACGTACTCGCCCTCCGCCTCTCCGGTGACGAGGATGCCCTCGTGGACGGACTCCAGGCGCACGTCGAGATCGAGCTCCGAGCCCGCTTCGAAGGAGACGATGCCCTCCCCCCACTGCTCCGTCAGGGGCACCGAGAAGGAGTGCTCGCGCATCTCCCCCGGGCGCCGGACGATGTCACGGACGGGGAGGACGAAAGGGCTGTTGAGTCGGGAACGCACCCCGCCATGCTACCCGGGTCACCGGAGAGGAGGGCCGGGAGACCGCCGGGAGCGGGACGCGGATCAGATCCCGCGCGCGCCGGTGTCGAGGAACGAGGCGACCGCCGGCGGCACGAAAGGCGACACGTCTCCACCGAGGCTCGCGACCTGCCGCACCAGGGAGCTCGAGACCATCGCATGCGCGGGGTCAGGGAGCAGGAAGACGGTCTCGATGTCGGCGAGGTGCCGGTTGACGATCGCCATCGGCGACTCGTACGCCACGTCGACCTGCGAGCGGATCCCCTTCACGAGCACGCCGGCGTTCACATCGCGCGCGTAGTCGACGAGCAGACCCATGCTCCAGGACCCGATGACGATGTTGCCCGCCATGCCGTCCTCGGCGATCGAGCGCTCCAGGAGTGCCAGCCGCTGCGCGATCGGCAGCATCGCCTCTTTGCCCGGGTTGTGCACGACGAGCACGTGCAGCTCGTCGTAGAGGGCGGCCGCACGCCGGATCACGTCGAGGTGACCCAGGGTCGGCGGATCGAAGGAACCCGGGACGACGGCGATCCGGCTGCTCATGGCATCCAGCCTAGGGCACCCGGAACGGCGATCAGTTCTTCGCGAGGGCCGCGCGATCCTCGTCGGTGACGCGCCGTCCGATGGCCTCCCGGAGCCCGGGATGCGCCGCCAGCTCGGGGTCGATGGCGAGGATGTCCTCCGCGAGCTCGCGAGCCCGGGTGATGAGGGCGGCGTCCTTGACGACGCGCAGCAGTTTGAGGGACGACCGCACCCCGGCCTGTGCCGCGCCGAGCACGTCGCCCTCGCCGCGGAGTTCGAGGTCGACCTCGGCCAGCGCGAAGCCGTCGAGGGTGGCGGCGACCGCGTCGACACGCTCGCGGGCCACCGATCCGGCCTCGGCCTCGGTGACGAGAAGACAGAGTCCCGGAACCCCTCCTCGGCCCACCCGACCGCGGAGCTGGTGCAGCTGGGAGACCCCGAAGCGGTCCGCGTCCAGCACGATCATCGTCGAGGCGTTGGGGACGTCCACGCCCACCTCGATCACGGTCGTCGCGAGGAGGAGGTCGATCTCCCCGCGAGCGAAGGCCTGCATGACGGCGTCCTTCTCCTCGGAGGGCATCTTCCCGTGGAGCACCGCCCGCCGGAGCCCGCCGAGGGTCGGATGGGTGGCCAAGGCCTCGTCGAGCTGGACCACGCCCCAGCGGGGGCCCTTGCCGCCCTCGGGGGCGAGCAGCGCCTGCTCCCCCGCCTCGGCCGTCTTCGCTGCGGTGTCGATGGCCGCGCAGACAGCGAACACCTGCCGGCCCTGCGCGATCTCCTCCGCTGCCCGTTCCCACACCCGGTTGAACCAGCCGGGATGCTCGGCCAACGGCGCGACGTACGACTCGATGCCGGCGCGGCCGGCCGGCATCGTGCGGATGACCGAGGTGTCGAGGTCGCCGAAGACCGTCATCGCGACCGTCCGCGGGATGGGCGTCGCGGTGAGGACGAGCGCGTGCGGGCTGGATCCCTTCGCACGCAGCGCCTCCCGCTGCTCGACCCCGAACCGATGCTGCTCGTCGACCACGACCAGCCCGAGGTCGGCGAACGTGGTCTTCTCCCCGAGGAGCGCATGGGTGCCGACCACGATCAGCGCCTGGCCGGAGGCGACGCGCAGCGCGGCCTTGCGACGGTCGGCAGCCGGCATCTGCCCGGTGAGCAGGGTCGGCATCAGCAGGGGGGCGAGCTGCGGACCGAGCATCTTCGTGATCGAACGCAGATGCTGCCCCGCGAGGACCTCCGTCGGCGCGATCAGAGCCGCCTGTCCCCCGCTCTCGGCGACCTGCAGCATCGCCCGCAGGGCCACCAGCGTCTTTCCCGAACCGACCTCGCCCTGCACCAGTCGGTTCATCGGCCAGGAGCCGACGAGGTCGTCTGCGATCTGCGCACCGACCGTCTCCTGGTCGGGCGTGAGCGTATAGGGCAGGGCGGCGTCGAAGCGTTCCAGGAGGCCGCCTGGGGTCGCCGGCCGCGAGGTGGCGGCCAGAGCCCGCACCGCGTCACGCTGCTGGAGCAGGGCCGTCTGCAGGGTCAGCGCCTCGTGCATGCGCAATGTGCGCACCGCGGGATCGATGTCGTTGCGGGAGCGCGGGCGGTGGATCGCCTCCAGCGCCTCCCGCGCCGTCAGCAGCTCCTCGCGGGTGCGGATCTCCGGGGTCAGCGGGTCCGGCACGGTCGGGAGGTCGTCCAGGACACGACCGACGAGCCGGGCGATCTGCCACGTCTGGATCGCGGAGGTGGCCGGGTAGATCGGGATCGGCACGGCTGCCCTGGCATCGGCACGCCGCCGCGCCGCGTCCTCGTCGTCGAACAGTTCGTACTCCGGGTGGGCGAACTGGGTCATCCCGTTGAACTCGCCGACCTTGCCGGAGAACACGCCACGGCGTCCGACCGCCAGATCCTTGGAGCGCCATTCCGCTGCGCCGACGTTCTTCGCGAAGAAGGTCAACGACATGCGACCGACGCCGTCGCCGATGACGACGTCGACCATGGCTCCCGGCCGGTTGCGCATCCGACGGAAGCTCGACGAGAGGACCTCCGCGACGATGGTGACGGTCTCCCCGATGGGGAGGTCGCGGATGGGGGTGAGCTCGCCGGGGTCGGCGTACCGACGCGGATAGTGCGCGAGCAGGTCGCCGACGGTCTTCATGCCGAAGGCGCGGTCGAGCGTCTTGGCCGACGCCGCACCGAGGGCCTCCTCCAGCGAGGATTCGAGCGTGAGCGACATGCTCCGAGTCTAGGGAACCGCACGGACACGACCGCCCGCGCCCTGTCGTATCGTGAACGGGTGACGAGGATCATCGCCGGAACGGCACGCGGCACCCGGCTCGACGTCCCCGGTGCCGGGACACGGCCGACGAGCGATCGCGTGCGCGAGTCGCTGTTCGGCGCCCTGGAGTCGCTCGACGCGATCGCGGGTGCCAGGGTGCTCGACCTCTACGCGGGCTCCGGCGCGCTCGGGCTCGAGGCCCTGAGCCGCGGCGCCCGAAGCGCCGACCTCGTGGAGCGCAACCGGCAGGCGGCAGCCGTCGTACGCCGCAACGTCGCGGCAGTGACGAAGGCATCCGGCGCCGCGTCCGCGAAGGTCCAGGAGGCGACCGTCCGGGCGTTCCTCGGCCGAGCGTCCGGGTCGTACGACCTCGTGTTCACGGATCCGCCGTACGACATCGACGACGAGGCGATGGACGGTGACCTGGCCGCCCTCGCTCCGCTGCTCAGCGACGACGCCGTCGTGGTCGTCGAGCGTGCCCGCCGTTCCCCGACCCCCGACTTCACGGCGGCCGGGCTCCGCGTGTTCCGGGAGAAGACCTACGGCGACACCACCCTCTGGTGGGCCGAGCCGGACCGCGACGAGCCGGCGTCCGCGGCCGTTCAGCCGGAGACGGAATCCCAGTCCCGGTAGGGATCCCAGCCGCTCACATCCACAGGACGGTCGTCGCAGAGCAGGTCCTCGTCGCCGCGCGACCGCACGACACCGATCGCGCGGAACCCCGGCGGCAGCACGCCGTCCGGGAACGTCGCGAGCAGCGCATGGTCCTCACCGCCCGCGAGCGCCCGCTCCGGGTTCGCACCGAGCGCCGCGCCGTCCAGCGCGAGGGTGACGCCGGAGGCCTCCGCAAGGCGACGCGCATCGAGGGCGAGGCCGTCCGAGACGTCCATCATCGCGGTCGCGCCGGCGGCCGCCGCGGCGACGCCGAGGCCGATGGGCGGGGATGGTCGCAGCTGCGCGGCGACCGCGGCGCTCTCCCCCGCCGCGAGGGCCGGAGGATCGACCGGCACCGGCGTCTCGCCGTCCCGGAAGCGTCCGAACAGCACCGCCAGTCCGTGCGCGGCATGGCCCAGCTCCCCCGCCACGGCGACGACGTCGCCCGGTCGCGCCCCCGCCCTGGTCACCGGAGGGCGGCCTTCGAGGTCGCCCAGTGCCGTCACGGCGACCGTGAGCACCTCGGACACCGTGAGGTCGCCGCCGACGACCGCGCACCCGGGGGCGAGCGCCGCGCAGGCCTCGCGGAAGCCGTCAGCCAGGCGCTCCACGAAGGACAACCGGAGCTCACGCGGCACGGCGAGAGCCACGAGCAGGGCGGTGGGACGCGCGCCCATGGCGGCGATGTCGGCGAGGTTGACCGCCGCCGCCTTCCACCCGAGGTCGTAGCCGCTCGTCCAGGCGAGGCGGAAGTCCGGCCCGTGCACGAGGGTGTCGGTCGTCGCGACGACGGAGGCGGAGGGAGCCGCGATGACGGCGGCGTCGTCACCCGGCCCGAGGAGCGTGTGCGCGCCGGGCGCGGTGCGCTGGAGGATGGCGCGGAGGATGCGGCCCTCCGAGAGATCTCCCAGGCGCGGATCGTCGGAGTCGGGTCGGGAGGGCATGTCGTCAAAGGTAGCCTGGATGCATGCTTCGTTCCCGCCGCCTCGCTGCCGTCGCGGGGTCGATCACCCTCGCCGCCGGACTCGCCGGATGCTCCACCACCGTGCATCTCGAGCCCGCGGAGGACGCGAACGACCCGGCCTGCGCGAACGTCTCCGTGCTCCTGCCGGACACCGTCGGCGGCTACGAGCGGGTGTGGACCGACGCGCAGGCGACAGGCGCGTGGGGCGATCCCACGGTCGTCCTGCGTTGCGGCGTGGAGCCGCCCGCCCCGTCCGACCTCGTCTGCACCACCCTCGGTGGCGTCGACTGGTTGGTCCTGGAGCAGGAAGACGAGCGCCAGCGCCTCGTCACCTACGGTCGGGAGCCCGCCATCGAGGTCATCATCCGCCGCGGCGAGCAGGTCGACTTCCAGTCGATCGTCGACAGCCTCTCGTCGAACATCCAGTCCGGACTCGCACCGGCCACCACGCAGTGCACGGACCGGGTGGAGTTCCCCGCGAGCTGAGCGCCCGCAGGGAACGCCGATGTCAGCGGCGCAGACCCGCCTCGACCAGTTCGGTGATGAGATCGCCGTAGCTCAGCCCTGAGGCGACCCAGCACTTCGGGAACATCGAGATGGGCGTGAATCCGGGCATGGTGTTGAGCTCGTTGACGACGAGCTCGCCGTCCGGGGTGAGGAACATGTCGACGCGGGCGAGGCCACGACCGTCCACCGCCTGGAAGGCACGCACGCCGGCCTCCTGGACGGCCGCCACCTCCGCCTCGCTCAGCTCCGCGGGGCACACCACATCGACGCCGTCGCCACCGAGGTACTTGCCCTCGAAGTCGTAGAAGCCGCGGTCGGTCAGCACGATCTCCCCCGGAAGGGAGGCGCGGACGCCGTCGGCGGTCTCCAGGACCGCGACCTCGATCTCCCGCCCGGTGACACCGGCCTCGATGAGGACCTTGTCATCCTCGGCGAAGGCGATGGCGAGGGCGGCGTCGAGCTCCTCCGGAGCCGTCACCTTCGAGACGCCGACGCTCGATCCGGCGCGCGCCGGCTTGACGAAGACGGGCAGGCCGAGCTCGACAGCACGGCGGCGCACGGCCGCAGGGTCGACGTCCCACTCGCGGCGGCGCACGGTCACGCCCGGTGCCACCGAGATGCCAGCGGCCCGCAGCGCGATCTTCATGAAGTGCTTGTCCATGCACAGCGCCGAGTCGAGCACGCCGCCGCCGGCATAGGGCACCTCGAGCGTGTCGAAGTAGCCCTGGATGGTGCCGTCCTCGCCGTGGGGTCCGTGCAGGATCGGCAGGACCACGTCGATCTCGCCCAGCCCCTCGGTCGCGCCGCCCGGGTGCACGACGCGCAGAGTGCGGTCGCCGCCGGGCTCCGGCCAGAGCACCCGGGTGCCGTTGTCCACGACCTCGGGCAGGTGCGCGGCGTCCAGCGGGAACTTCGCCGGATCGTCGTCCTCCAGGACGAAGGCGCCCTCGCGGGTGATCCCCACCGGGATCACGGCATACCGGTCACGATCGATCGCGCCCAGCACTCCCCCCGCCGTTGCGGAACTGATCGAATGCTCGCTGGAGCGCCCTCCGAAGAGCACCACCACCGTCTGCTTGTCCATGGTTGGTCCTCTCCCCCTGCGGGGTGTCGTCGTCCGTCGTCAGATGCGGGGCGATGTCCCGGGGATCCATCTTGCCGTCGAGCACCATCTTCACCTGCTCCACGATCGGCATGTGCACATCGGCTTCGCGGGCGAGCTGCAGCACGGGGGCGACCGAGGCCAGACCCTCCGCCGTCTGCTGCATCTGCTTCACCACATCCTGGAAGCTGTATCCCTGTCCGAGCAGCCGCCCGGCCGTGTTGTTGCGGCTCAGCGGCGACTGACACGTCGCGATGAGGTCGCCGAGCCCCGCCAGTCCCTGCAGGGTCTCCGGCTGGGCACCGTTCGCCACCGCGAAGTCGGTCATCTCGACGAGGCCGCGGGTGATGATCGAGGCCTTCGTGTTCTCGCCGTAGCCCACGCCGTCGACGATCCCGATGGCGACGGCGATGAGGTTCTTGAGCACCCCGCCGAACTCCGTGCCGATGACGTCGGTGTTCACGAACGTGCGGAAGTAGGAGTTGCGCGCGGCGCGGGCCACGACGTCCGCCGTCTCCTGGCTGCGCGACGAGATCACGGCCGCGGTCGGCTGCTCCCGCGCGATCTCCAGCGCGAGGTTGGGGCCGGAGGCGACGGCGACCCGGTCGGGATCGCACTGCAGCTCCTGCTGGATCACCTGACTCATGCGCAGTCCGGTGCCACGCTCGACGCCCTTCATGAGGCTGACGATCTTCGCGTCGCCCGAAGCGATCAGCGGGCGCAGCGCCTTGAGGTTCTCCCGCAGCGACTGACTCGGCACGGACAGGTACACCTGGTCGACGCCCTCGAGGGCGGTCGCCAGCTCATGCGTGGCCGCCATCGTGCGGGGCAGGTTGATGCCGGGCAGGTAGCGCGAGTTGCGCTTCGCCTCATCGATCTCGTGCGCCAGCTCCGCACGGCGCGCCCACATCGTCACGTGAGCGCCGCCGTCGGCGAGGATCTTGCCGAACGTGGTGCCCCAGCTGCCGGCGCCGATCACGGCGACGCGGGGTCCGGCCGGCGCGGTTCTCTTAGGGGTCAAGGCGTCCGGTCTCCTTCTGGCCGTGGCTCGCCGGATTCCAGCGCTCCGCGGGGGCCTTCTCGCCGCGCACCTGCTCCAGCAGCGCGGTGATCGCGTTCATGAGGCGGTTGGTGGCCTCCGTCAGCGCCGCCGGCTCGCCGGCGCGACCGCGGAGGTCGGACACGTCGACGGGGTCGCCGATGATCACGGTGACGGGCTTCCGGAGCGGCCAGAGGCTGAGCCCCTTCTGGTAGCGGCCCATGATCGCCTGAGTCCCCCACTGGGCCATCGGGATCAGCGGGATGCCGTCGGCGAGGGCGAGCCGCACCGCTCCCGACTTGCCGCGCATCGGCCACATGTCGGGGTCTCGGGTGAGCGTGCCCTCCGGGTACACGATGACACCGCGACCGTGCTCCACGAGAGCCGCCGACTGGGCCATCGTCTGCTTCGCGGAGGACGCCGAGGACGTGCGCGCGACCGGGATCATCCCCGTCTTGCGCAGGAACCATCCGAGGACGGGGACCCGGAAGAGGCTCTCCTTGGCCATGAACCGCGGGGCGCGCCCGATCCGCCAGACCGCCATGGCGACGATCAGCGGATCGAACTCCGAGTAGTGGTTCGGCGCGAGGACGAATGAGCCCTCGCGCGGCAGCTTCTCCGCACCGACGATCCGGATCTTCGCGATCAGCGACACCACCGGGACGACGATCGCCGCGAGCGGCCAGAAGACGCTCGGACGCGTCTTCTCCGGAGACCGGGACGCCATGGGGCTCACCGGATGACGTCGAAGTCGGCGCCGAGCGCGTCGAGCTTGGCGAGGAACTTCTCGTATCCGCGGCTCAGGATGTCGACCCCCGACACCTTCGACTCGCCCGTGGCCGTCAGCGCCGCGATCACGTGGCTGTAGCCACCGCGCAGATCGGGGACGACGATGTCGGCGCCGTGGAGCGGCGTCGGGCCCGTGATGACGGCGGCCTGCTCCAGGTCACGACGCGGCACGCGCCGCGGGCCGTCCTGCAGCCCGCGCGGGTGCACGACGATGTCGGCGCCCATCTTGACGAGCGCCTCGGTGAAGCCCATGCGGTTCTCGTACACGGTCTCGTGCACGACGGAGCGGCCGTGCGCCTGGGTGAGCGCGACCACGAGCGGCTGCTGCCAGTCGGTCATGAAGCCGGGGTGCACGTCGGTCTCGATCACGACCGGCTTGATGTCGCCGTCGCGACGGAAGAGGATGCCGTCCTCCTGGATGTCGAACCAGCCGCCCGCCTTCCGGAAGACGTTGAGGAAGGTGAGCATCTCCTGCTGCTTCGCGCCGCCGACGAAGATCTCGCCGTCGGTGGCCAGAGCGGCCGAGGCCCACGAGGTCGCCTCGTTGCGATCGAAGATCGACCGGTGGTCGTAGCCGCGGAGCTTCTCGACGCCCTCGATGAGGATGACGCGGTTGGGCTCGTAGGAGATGATCGCGCCCATCTTCTGCAGGACGGCGATGAGGTCCATGATCTCGGGCTCGATCGCCGCGTTGCGCAGCTCGGTGATGCCCTCCGCCCGCACAGCGGTGAGGAGCACCTGCTCCGTGGCGCCGACGCTCGGGTACGGGAGGTGGATGTTGGCACCGTGCAGACGGGCCCCGCCGGTCGAGAGGCGGATGCCGCTGGGGAGCTTCTCGACGATCGCGCCGAACTTCCGCAGCGCGTCCAGGTGGAAGTCGATCGGCCGGTCGCCGATGCGGCAGCCGCCGAGGTCGGGGATGAACGCCTGGCCGAGGCGGTGCAGGAGCGGACCGCAGAACAGGATCGGGATCCGGGAGGCGCCCGCATGCGCGTCGATCTCCTCGAAGTGGGCCGACTCGACGTCGCTGGGGTCGAACACCAGGGAGCCGGGCTCGTCGCCCTCCGACACGCGGACGCCGTGCACCTCGAGCAGCGAGCGCACCACGGCGACGTCGCTGATGGCCGGCACGTCGCGCAGGACGCTCGTGGTCTCCCCGAGCAGAGACGCGACCATCGCCTTGGTGGCGAGGTTCTTCGCGCCCTTGACGTCGACGCGTCCGCGCAGCGGACGGCCTCCGCGGATGGCGAGGACGTCTCCGGTCAGCGCGGGGACGTCGTCGGAGAGAGCGTCGCGCACGGGTGTCGTCATTCGGGGCCTCACTTCATTCATCGGGGGCGGGGTTACCCCTGGCTCCCCCGCCCCCTCCGTCTCACTGGACGGGAAGGGTCCGCGGCCGCCACGACTCGCGACGGGCCTCGAACTGCGCGATCTTGTCTTCGTTGCGCAGCGTGAGCCCGATGTCATCGAGCCCTTCGAGGAGCCGCCATCTAGTGTAATCGTCGATCCCGATGTCGGCCTGGAAGCCGGCCTCCGCGCCCCCGGTCGGGTCGCCGATGGAAGCGGTGCGCGCCTCGAGGTCGACCGTCATCCGCGCGCCGGGATCGGCGTCCATGACGGCCCAGAACCGCTCCAGATCCGCCTCCGAGATGGTCGCGGCGAGGAGTCCCTGCTTGCCCGCGTTCCCGCGGAAGATGTCGGCGAAGCGGGGGCTCAGCACGACCTTGAAGCCGAAGTCGCGGAGCGCCCACACGGCGTGCTCACGGCTGGAACCCGTACCGAAATCGGGTCCGGCGACGAGGACGGACGCCCCCTGGTACGGCGCCTGGTTGAGCACGAACCCGGGGTCCTGCCGCCAGCCGTGGAACAGCGCGTCCTCGAAGCCGGTCTTGGTGACGCGCTTGAGGAACACCGCCGGGATGATCTGGTCGGTGTCGACGTTCGACCGCTTCAGCGGCGCGGCGATGCCCGTGTGGGTGATGAACTTCTCCATGGTCAGGCCTCCAGGTCGCTCGGGCTGGACAGGGTGCCGCGGATGGCGGTCGCCGCCGCGACGAGAGGGGACACGAGGTGCGTGCGGCCCCCCTTGCCCTGGCGTCCTTCGAAGTTGCGGTTCGAGGTGGAAGCGCAGCGCTCCCCCGGGGCGAGCTGATCGGGGTTCATGCCCAGGCACATCGAGCACCCCGCGAAGCGCCACTCCGCCCCGAAGTCCTTGATGATCCGGTCCAGGCCCTCGGCCTCGGCCTCCAGTCGCACGCGGGCTGAGCCGGGAACGACCATCACCCGCACACCGTCGGCCTTCTTCTTGCCCTGGATGATGGAGGCGAAGGCGCGGAGGTCCTCGATGCGGCTGTTCGTGCACGAGCCCATGAACACCGCGTCGACCGGGACCTCCTTGAGGGGGGTACCCGGCGTCAGGTCCATGTATTCCAGTGCACGCTCGGCGGCTGCGCGCTCGTTGGGGTCGGCGATCTCCGCGGGGTTCGGCACCGCGGCGGAGAGCGAGCTGCCCTGCCCGGGGTTCGTTCCCCACGTCACGAACGGCTCCAGCTCGTCGGCGTCGATGAAGACCTCGGCGTCGAAGGTGGCACCTTCATCGGTCGGCAGGGTGCGCCAGTAGGCGACCGCGTCGTCCCAGTCCTGCCCCTTCGGCGCGTGCGGACGCCCCTCGAGGTAGGCGAAGGTCGTCTCGTCCGGAGCCACCATGCCCGCGCGGGCCCCCGCCTCGATCGACATGTTGCAGATCGTCATGCGGCCCTCCATGGAGAGCGCGCGGATCGCGCTGCCACGGTACTCGAGCACGTAGCCCTGACCGCCGCCGGTCCCGATCTTGGCGATCACGGCGAGGATGATGTCCTTCGCGGTGACGCCGGGACGCAGCGTGCCCTCGACGGTGATCGCCATCGTCTTGAACGGCTTCAACGGCAGGGTCTGGGTCGCCATGACGTGCTCGACCTCGCTGGTGCCGATGCCGAACGCCATCGCGCCGAACGCGCCGTGCGTCGAGGTGTGCGAGTCGCCGCAGACCACGGTGATCCCGGGCATGGTGAGGCCGAGCTGCGGGCCGACGACGTGCACGATGCCCTGCTCCGCGTCCCCCAGCGAGTGCAGGCGCACGCCGAACTCGGCGGCGTTGCGGCGCAGCGTCTCGATCTGCGTGCGGCTGGTGAGATCGGCGATGGGTTTGTCGATCTCCCACGTCGGCGTGTTGTGGTCCTCCGTGGCGATCGTCAGGTCGAGCCGCCGGAGCGGCCGCCCCTCGCTGCGGAGGCCGTCGAAGGCCTGCGGGCTGGTGACCTCATGCACGAGATGCAGGTCGATGTAGATGAGGTCGGGCTGGCCGTCCTCGCCCTTGACGACGAGGTGGTCGTCCCAGACCTTCTCGGCGAGCGTCCTGGGGCGTGCGGAATCCGCACCGGCGGTGGTGGTCATGGCGTGTCTCCTGTGGATGGCGGTTCGGCCCACGATGGACTCCGCGACGAGGAGGGGCTCAGATCGAGGTCTCGCCGCGGCCGCTAAGAAGGAGCACGGTCCGCATGACGTCAGGTTACCACCGCTCGGACACGCCGAGACACGCCGTGACACTCTGTTGCTCACCCGCCGACCGAGAGGCCCCGCATGACCGTCGACACCGCCCGCTTCGCCACCCGCGCCGTCCACGCCGCGAGAGGCCGGGCCGCTGCCGCCTCCCGCGTGACGCCGATCTACCTGACGGCCGGTTTCGAGTTCGACGACTTCGATCACGCCGCCGACCACTTCGGCACCGGTACCGGATTCGGGTACACGCGCACCGGCAATCCGACGGTGCACGCGGTGGAGCGGCAGCTGGCGAGCCTGGAATCCGGTGCGGACGCCGTACTCGTGGCCAGCGGACAGGCCGCCGTGACGACCGCCCTGCTCTCGGTCGTGGGGGCGGGCGATCACATCGTCTCCTCGACCCACATCTACGAGGGCACCCGCGGGCTGTTCCTGGACAACCTCGCCAGACTCGGCATCGAGACGACGTTCGTGGACGACATCGCGGACCCGGATGCCTGGCGGGAGGCCGTGCGCCCGACGACCAGGGCCCTGTTCGCGGAATCGCTCGCGAACGCGCGGAACGACTTCCTCGACGTCGCGGCGGTGAGCGCGGTGGCCGACGAGATCGCCGTTCCGCTGATCGTCGACAACACCCTGGCCACCCCGGCGCTCCTCCGGCCGCTGGAGCACGGCGCAGCCATCGTGGTGCACTCGGCGTCGAAGTTCCTCGCGGGTCAGGGCGCGGTTCTCGGCGGCGTGGTGATCGATGACGGCCGATTCGATGCCGACCGCGCCGGGCACAACGCCCCGCACCTCGTGCTGCCGGGACGGGGCGGCGCCCCCAGCGTCTTCGCCCGGCACGGCGGCCGCGCGCGCATCGGGTACGCCAGAGAGTCGGTGGCTCCGCGGTTCGGTGCCTCGCCCTCGCCCCTCAACGCGTTCCTGATCGGCCAGGGCACCGAGACGCTCGGCCTGCGCGTGGAGCGGCAGTCGCAGAACGCCCTCGCCGTCGCACGCTGGCTCGCCGCGCATGACGCCGTGGAGAGCGTGGACTACGTCGGCCTGCCCACGCACCCGCACCACGAGACCGCGGTGCGTTACCTCGACGGCGGCTTCGGCTCGATCTTCACCTTCACCCTGCGCGGCGGCCTGCCCGCGGCCCGTCGCTTCGTGGAGGAGGTGTCGGTCTTCACGCACATGACCCACATCGGCGACGTGCGGTCGCTCGTGCTGCACCCGGGTACGACCAGCCATGCGCAGCGCACCGACGAGGAGCGCCGGATCCTCGGTGTGGGCCCCGGCACGCTCCGACTGTCGATCGGCATCGAGGACGTCGACGACCTGATCGGGGATCTGGCGCGGGTGCTCGAGAGCGTCCGGGAGACGGTGGCATGAGCCGCCTGCAGCACTTCGGGTGGTTCCTCGCCCGGGGCTTCGGCCCTCAGGGGTGGGGCTATCCGTCCCTGGACTGGGACTACGACTGGACGCGACCGGAGATCTACCAGGAAGCCGCGCGCACCCTCGAGCAGGCCGGATTCGACCTCGTGATCGTCGAGGACAGCCCCTCCCTCGGCTCGGCGGAGACGATCGATCTGCGCGTGCGTCACGCGTTCGGCGGCCCGAAGCACGATCCCCTGCTGCTCGCCCCGTACCTCTTCCAGGCGACCCGTCATCTCGGAGTGGTGCCGACCGTGAATCCGGCGGCCTCGCTGCCGTACACGTCGGCGCGCCAGTTCGCGACGCTGCAGCATCTGAGCGGGCACCGGCTCGGCCTCAACGTGGTCACCGACACCGGCAGCGCCCGCCACTTCTCCGCGGCCCCGCAGCTCGGCCACGACGAGGCGTACGACCGTGCCGAGGAATGGCTCGCCGGCATCCGCGCGCTCTGGCGGAGCTGGGACGAGGGCGCCCTGGTCGCCGATCCCGGCTCCGGCGTCTATGCGGACGGCACCCGCATGCGCCCGGTGCAGCACCGCGGGGCGCACTACGACTTCGACGGCCCCTTGAACGCCCTGCCCTTCACGGACGGGGAGCCGGCCATCGTCTCCCCCGGCGGCTCGGGGCGCGGCCTGGCGTTCGCGGGTGCCAACTCGGACGTCCAGCTCGCGCTCGCACCGCTGCACGAGAAGGCGGTACGGGAGTATCGGCAGCGCGTGTACGACGCCGCGATCGCCCGGGGACGCCGTGCCGAGGACGTCAAGATCCTCTTCGCGATCCAGCCCGTGATCACGGCGTCCGCCGAGGAGGCCGACCGGATCGTGGCCGCCTCCGCACACCCGGACGACGCCGCACTCGCGCAGATCGCCCGGAAGCAGTCGAGTGATCTGGAGACCGATCTCACGGCCCTCGATCTGGACCGTCCCCTCGACCCTTCGGTCTTCGGAGCCCATGTCTCCCGCGGGAGCATCCAGCGGCTGATCGGCGACCGCGGAGAGGATGCCCCGCTCCGCGCGCACCTCACCGCACTCGCCCGCACCGGCCGGCTGCACGACCGCAGCGGTTTCGTGGGCACCGCAGAGGAGTTCGCCGATCTCGTCGAGGAGCTCGGTGAGTGGGGCAACGACGGCGTGCTGCTCTGGGGCGACTTCCACCCCGTGACCCTGCATCGCACGCTCGACGAGCTGGTGCCGATCCTCCGCCGCCGCGGGCTGCTCCGGCGCGAGTACGCGGACGGCGGCCTGCAGGCCAACCTGCAGTCGTTCTGACCCGCTCCGCGCGGACTCAGTCTCCGACGGGGGCGACGCGCTTCTCCGCGCGCTTCTCCCTGGACGACGCGATCAGGCTCGCGATCGTCGCGACCGTCATCGACACGAGGATCACGCCGAGCGACACCATGTTGTCGATGTCGGGCACCCACTCCACGTGCTCGCCGCCGTTGATGAACGGGAGCTCGTTGACGTGCAGCGCGTGCAGGATCAGCTTGATGCCGATGAACCCGAGGATGACGGCGATGCCGTAGTGCAGGTAGCGGAGGCGGTCCAGGAGGTCGCCGAGGAGGAAGTAGAGCTGGCGCAGCCCCATGAGGGCGAAGATGTTCGCTGCGAAGACGAGGAAGCCGTTGGTCGTGATCTCGAAGATCGCGGGGATCGAGTCGATCGCGAAGATGAGGTCCGTGACGCCGATCGTGATGAACACGATGATCATCGGCGTCCACATGCGCGTCCCGTCGACGGTCGTGCGGATCTTCGAGCCGTCGTAGGTCTCGCTGATGTCGATCCGACGGCGGAGCAGCCGGACGATGAAGTTCTCGCGCTTGACGTCGTCCTCGTGCTCGCCCTCCGGCATCGCCTGCCGGATGGCGGTGTAGACGAGGAAGGCGCCGAACAGGTAGAAGATCGGCGAGAAGTTCTCGATGATCGTCACGCCCACGAGGATGAAGAGCCCGCGCAGGACCAGCGCGATGATGATCCCGACCATCAGCACCTGCTGCTGCAGACGTCGCGGCACCGCGAACTGCGCCATGATCAGCACGAAGACGAACAGGTTGTCGACGGAGAGGCTGTACTCCAGCGCCCACCCGGTGATGAAGTCCCCGGCGTTCTGCCATCCGCCCACATTGCCCAGCAGCACCGCGAAGAGCAGCGCGAGGCCCACGTAGAACACGACCCACAGCGTCGACTCCTTGGTGGAGGGGATGTGCGGGCGCAGCCGGATGAGGAGCAGGTCGCCGATCAGGATGATCGTGAGGACGACCATCGACGTGATCTCGAACCAGACGGGGATGTCCACGGGCGCTGTGCACCTTTCGCGAGGGGTCGGGAATGAGTCGAAAGTCTCTCCCCCGCAGATGTGCGGCGCGCGCCCGGAGCAGCGGTGTCGATGCTCGTGATGACGTTACGCGCGGATTCGGGATACTCCCTCTCGCCCGGGCCATGCTACCGGAGGTGGGAGCCGCGCGGACGAGGAAGTCCCCACCCGCTGCGGATCCGATGCCGTGCTGAGACGATGGGTCATCCGCCGACACTCTCGAGGGAGAGACACCGAACGGAACCAGGATGCCCGCGCAGACGAGTGACCAGCGATGGGCCGCCCAGGCGGCGGCCGGCGATCAGAGCGCCTTCCGCGCGCTGTACCGCGCCCACGTGCGCCCCGTGTACTGGATCGCCCACGGGATCCTGGGCTCCCCCGCCGACGCGGAGGACGTGGCGCAGGAGACCTTCGTGGTCGCCTGGCGGAAGCTTCCGGATCTGGAGCTGCAGGGAGAGTCGATCCTCCCCTGGCTCGCGACGATCTGCCGCTTCCAGTCCGCGAACCGGCTGCGCCAGCGCCGTCGCGACCAGGCGCACACGACGGACGCGGCGGACGATCAGCTCCCGGACGTCGTCAGCGTCGAGGAGCAGGTGATCACGGCGGCGCTCGCCGCGAGGATCGCCGCGGAGGTGGGCACCCTGAGCGAGCTCGACCGGGAGATCTTCCGGCTGTGCGCGTCCGAGGGCTACGCGTACCAGGCCGCCGCCGACGAGCTCGGCGTGACGCACGCCGTCGTCCGGAACCGTCTCTCACGCGTGCGCACCCAGCTGCGCGGCGCCGTCAAGGAAGTGAGGGACGCATGAACCACCAGACTCCGCAGGAGAGCCTCCCGCCACTGTCGGACGCGACCGTCGCCCGGATCGAGGAGGCCGTCTTCACCGAGATCCGCAGCGAGCGGCGCCCGCTGTCTCCGCGAACCGAACGCGCCCGGAACCGTCGACGCCGATTGCTCACCGCCGGAGGGATCGCGGCGGCCTTCGTCGTCGGGGTCCTGGTGACCCCGCCGATCCTCGGCGCCGTCGGAGGCGGCGGCTCGTCCGTATCCACAGCGGACGGCACCGCGGGCTGGTCGACCGACGAGGCGGGCTCGGCCGTGCCGGACCGCGCCGTCGAAGGGGCGACCCTTCCCGGCACCGTCGGATCGGACGCCGCGGCGTCTGCCGAGGACGCCCGTGACATCGTCGCCACCGCCCAGGCGTCGGTGCAGGTGCGGGACATCGCCGACGCTGCATCCGCCATCGGCGATCTCGCCGTCGAGCACGGCGGCTACGTCGAGAGCACCGAGGTCGGCCGAGCGGTCTCGTCGGATGCCCCCGCCGAACCGGCTCCCGCGGATTCCGGGTACGGCTGGATCACGGTCCGCATCCCCGCCGACGATCTGACCACGGTGATCGCCGCCCTCGGCGACACCGGTGAGGTGCTGTCGTCCTCCGTCACGAAGCAGGACGTCACCGCCACGGCGATCGACCTCCGCGCCCGCGTGGAGTCGACCCGCGCGTCGGTGCAGCGGCTCACGGAGCTCATGGGGCAGTCGGGCACTGTCGCCGATCTCATCGAGGCCGAAGTCGCGCTCACCGATCGCCAGGCGCAGCTCGAGTCGTACGAACAGCAGCTCGCCGCGCTGGAGGACCAGGTGACCCTGTCGTCGCTCACCGTGGAGCTGTCCCGCAGCGGCACCGCGGCGTCGGCAGACCCCGCCGGCTTCGGCGACGGTCTGCTGGCCGGGTGGAACGGGCTCGTGGTCTCACTCAACGCCCTGGTGATCGCGGTCGGCTTCCTCCTCCCCTGGCTCGCGGTCGCCGCCGTCGTCGTCCTGATCGTGTGGCTCCTCCGCCGCGGCCGGCGGAAGCGGCGGGCGCCCGCAGCTCCGCCCGTCCGGGAGGATTAGCGGGAACCGCGCTTTTCCGCGGTATACAAGAACTCTTGTGCGCATCCGGGTCGCTGCTTAGCCTTCGGAGCGTGGAAGACATCTCCGTGATCACCGCCGTGCATCACCCGCTGCGGCGCCGCATCTACGACTATCTGCTGCTGTACGGCACCTCGCAGGTGACCGCCCTCGCCCGTGCGCTCGACAGCCAGGTCGGCAGCATCAGCCATCACCTCAGGATGCTCGAGCGGGCCGGGATCGTCGAGCGTGCCGCCGATCCGACCGGCGACCGGCGCACGAGCTGGTGGACCGTCGCCCGGCGCGGCCTCACCTGGTCGGTGGAGGACTTCGTCGACTCCCCCGCCGATGCCCTTCTCGCCCGGGAAGCACAGCGGGAGGGCATCCGCATGCAGATCGACCGCCTCCAGCGCTGGCACCGACGCCGAGGGGAGCCCGCCGTCGCGGCCTACGACGCCTCCAACACGGAGACCACCGCGTGGGCGACCCCGGAGGAACTGCGCGACCTCTCCGCGCGCGTGCTGGACGTGGTGCGGGACTGGCAGGCCTCGATCGACGAAGGCGACGGCCAGGCGCGCACGCCCGTCTTCTTCTTCGCTCACGCGTTCCCCACGGAGCCGTGATGACCGCGCTCACCCCGCCCCTCGAGCTCACCAGTCCTCCTCCGTTCCGGCGTGACCGGATGGTGCACGCGTGGATCGGCGTGAAGGCTCTGTCCGACGCCGGCGACGCCGTGTGGACGATCGCGTTGGCGTGGACGGCCGTGCAGATCGCCTCCCCCGCCGTCGCCGGACTCATCGTCGCCGCCGGCACGGTTCCGCGCGCGATGGTGCTGCTCTTCGGCGGGGTCATCGCGGATCGCGCCGACGCCCGCCGGGTGATGATCGCCTGCAATGCGGTGCGTGTGGGGGTGCTCGTCGCCGCCGCCGTGTGGACGGTCTCGCATGCGCCCACCGTGCCCGTCCTGCTCGCCGCCGCCGTGGCGTTCGGGGTGTGCGACGCGTTCTACGAACCCTCCGCCGGCACCATCGGGCGACAGCTGGTACGCACCGACGATCTCCCCTCCTACGCGGCCGTCATCCAGACGGCGTCGCGCCTCGGCACGATGGGGGGCGCCGCACTGGGCGGCCTGCTCGTCGCCCAAGCCGGTCTCGCGGGGAGCGCATCCGCGAACGCGGTGACCTTCGCCCTGGTCGTCGGGTTCCTGGCGATCGTCCTGCGCCCGCGGTTCCGGCTCGCCCGGGCCCCGCGCACCTCGTCCCTGCGCGCGATCGGCGCGGCGTTCGCCCACCTCGGAGCGACCCCCACGACGCGCACTCTCGTCATCGCCCTCTCCGGACTCAATCTCGCCGTGGGCCCCGCCATCGGCATCGGCCTGGCTCTGCGGGCGCACGACGAGGGTTGGGGGGCTCCCGCGGTCGGCCTCTTCGAGGGCCTCCTCGGCCTCGGCGCCGCCGTGGGGGCTGCCGCGGTCGCGAGATGGCGGCCGCGCCACGAGGCGCGGAGCGGGTTCGGCGCGCTCCTCGTCCAGGGAGCGGGAATCGTCGCGCTCGGGTTCGGCCCCGTCTGGACCGTGGCCGTCGCCGCCACCGTCGTCGGCGCCACCGCGGGCTACGCCTCCGTGCTGCTGAGCGCGACCTTCGCCGCGACGGTGGACACCGCCTTCCTCGGTCGGATGGGGTCCCTCACCCGGCTCGGCGACGACTGCCTGATGCCGCTCGCGATGGCGGGCTTCGGCGCGCTCGCGACGGTCACCGCCGTCTGGGTGCCGTTCGTCGTGGCCGGTGGAGCGATGACGGCGCTCATGCTCGTACCGCTCCGGGCTCGTGCGTTCCGGACCCTGTCGCTGCGCGCGGACGACTGACGCGCACGCTCGGGAACGGCGAAAGCCCCCCGGAGAACCGGAGGGCTTTCGACGTGTTGTGTGACCCCAGCGGGATTCGAACCCGCGTTACCGCCGTGAGAGGGCGGCGTACTAGGCCGCTATACGATGGGGCCGTCTTGCGGAGCTTTTCCGTTCCGCGACAACCGTTCAAGTATGCCACGGCGATTCTCACTGCGCCAAATCGAGGCCAGTCCACCCGAGATCCCGGGCGTGGCGCGCCGATTTCCGTTTGCCGCAGACCCCGGGAAGGAGTTGACTCGTCTCATGCGCGTCACCAAGTTCGAACATGCCACCCTCCGCCTGGACCAGAACGACGACACCCTCCTGATCGATCCGGGATCCTTCACAGCCCCGCTGCACGACCTCAGCGGACTGGTCGCCATCGTGCTCACGCACGAGCACCCCGACCACTGGACGCCGGAGCACCTCGACCGGATCCTCCGCGCGGCCCCCGGGACCCCGATCTTCGGGCCGGAGGGCGTGGCGAAGGCGGCGGAGGGCTACGAGGTCACGGTCGTCTCCCCCGGCGACACCGTGGAGGTCGGCGCCTTCACTCTGCGCTTCTTCGGTGGCACGCACGCAGTGATCCACTCCTCGATCCCGACGATCGACAACGTGGGCGTGCTCGTCAACGACACGTTCTACTACCCCGGCGACTCGTATGCGGTGCCGGAAGGCGTCGAGGTCGGCACCCTCGCCGCGCCGCTCGGAGCCCCGTGGCTCAAGATCGGGGACGCCATCGACTACGTCCTGGCCGTGAAGCCCCGACGGGCGTTCGGCACGCACGACATGACCCTGTCCGTGATCGGCAAGAACATGCACCGGCAGCGGCTGCAGTGGGCGACCGAGCAGGGCGGCGGCGAGTTCCTCGTGCTCGAGCCCGGCGACACCATCGATCTGTGAGCGGACCACGCCGCCTCCTGCCCGCCCCGACCCCGCGACTCGCCTTCCGGGAGATGATCGCGGACGATCTCGACGACATGGCGGCGCTCCTGGGTGATCCGGAGGTCATGGCGTACTACCCCGCGCCCAAGTCGCGAGCGGAAGCCGCCGAGTGGATCGCGCGGATGCAGCAGCGCTACCGCGAGGACGGCCACGGTCTCTGGATCATCGAGACGCACGACGGCGATTTCCTCGGCGACTGCGGCCTCACCTGGCAGTCGGTGAACGGCGCTCCCGTGCTCGAAGTCGGCTACCACGTCCGCGCCGATCGCCAGCGCCGAGGCTATGCCACCGAGGCCGCACGCGCCTGTGTCGACCTCGTCGCGCGGACCTTCGCTCCCACGCTCCTCACCGCCATCATCCACCCCGCGAACGAGGCGTCCCGCGGTGTGGCGGAGAAGCTCGGCATGACCCACATCGATGACGATCGCGCCCATCCGTGGATCGTGCGCACGGTGATGGGGATGACCGTGGAGGCCGCGACCTAGCCCTGAGCGCCACGCACCCGCAGGTCACGCGCGAGGTGGTCGCGCTGCTCGATGAGGAGTCGTCGCAGCGCCGCCGGGGCCTCGGGGCTGGCCGACAGCCAGGAATCGACGAGATCCAGCGACGAACGGGCGGGGAACAGCCCGATCACCAGCCGACGAGCGATCTCGATGCTCCGGTCCGTCCACGCGGTCCCGATCCGCGCGAAGTACTCCTCGTCGTAGGACTCGATGAGGTCGCGGCGGCCACCGGCGCGGTAGCCGCCGATCTCGGCATCGAGGTGATCGTTCGTCAGCGACTGGTCTTCCCACGCGGCGGTCCAGGCGGCCGCGCGTACCGCCGCGTCGGGGACGGAGGCGCGGGCGCGGCGGGCGGCGGTGCGTCCGTCGCCGGTGTCGTCCCTCTCCTCCTCGGCCGCGATGTCCGAGGCGTCGGCGTGACCGGTCGTGACGAGGGCTGTGAGGAGCTGCCAGCGCAGATCGGGATCCACGACGAGGCCCTCCGGCACGTCGCCGTCGAGCAGGGCCCGGACCTCCGCGTGGTGGACGTCATCGAACGCCGAGGCGGCTGCCAGCGCACGCGCCCAGGAGAGCTGGGCGTCGCTGCCGGCGTCCGCCTGCTGCAGTGCCGCCCACGTCGTCTCGGTCCAGGCGCGCTGCTCCGCGGCGCGTCGGTCGTCGGGGACGAAGTGTCGCAGCGCGAACGCGGCGTCGAGGAGGGCCGCAGCCAGCAGACCGCCATTCGACTCCCGCGGTGCGTGCGCGCGCACGATCGCGACGAAACGGGCGGCATCGAGCTCGCCGTCTCGGGTGGCGTTCCACAACGACGACCACACGAGCGCCCGGGCGAGCGGGTCCTCGATGTCCGAGAGGAATTCCTCGACGGTGCGGAGCGATCGCTCGTCCAGGCGCGCCTTCGCGTAGGTGAGGTCGTCGTCGTTGAGCAGCACGAGATCGGCCTCGGGGAGCTCGATCTCGACCCACTCCCCGATCAGATCCAGCTCCCGCTGCTCCCGACGCACGATCCGGCCGTCCACGCGGTCGTACAGTCCGATCCGCAGGCGGTGCGGACGGACGTCGTCCTGGACGAGGTGCTGTGCGCCGTCGGCGTCGGTCTCCACCCAGATGGTCGAGACGCCCGTCGTCTGCAGCCAGGCGCCCGCCCAATCGGTCATGTCCCTGCCGGACACCGCGCTGAGCTCGACGAGGAAGTCGTCGAGGGTGGTGTTGCCGAACGCGTTGGCCGCGAAGTACCGCCGGGCGCCTTCGAAGAACGCCTCGTCGCCCACGAACGCGACGAGCTGCTTCAGCACCGAGGCGCCCTTGGCGTAGGTGATGCCGTCGAAGTTCAGCTTCGCGGCCTCCAGGTCGGGGATGTCGGCGACGATGGGGTGCGTCGTCGGCAGCTGGTCCTGCTGATAGGCCCAGGCCTTGCGCCGCATGGCGAACGTCACCCACGCGTCGTGGAACCGGGTGGCAACCGCCGAGGCGTGCGATCCCATGTAGTCGGCGAAGGACTCCTTGAGCCAGAGGTCGTCCCACCACGTCATCGTGACGAGGTCGCCGAACCACATATGCGCCATCTCGTGCAGGATCGTGTTGGCCCTGCCGGCCCGCTGCGCCTCGGTGGCAGCACCACGCGAAAGGTAGCCTTCCGTGAAGGTGACCAGGCCGGGGTTCTCCATCGCGCCGAGGTTGTACTCGGGGACGAAGATCTGGTCGTACTTGCCCCACGGGTAGGGATAGGCGAAGGCGTCGGTGAAGAAGTCGAGCCCCTGCCGGGCGACCTCGAGGATCTCGTCGGCCTCGAGGTGCTCGACGAGCGAGCGGCGGACGAGCACGCCGAGGGCCACTCGCTGCTCGTCTCTGGTCCACTCCCCGTCGACACGGGCGTACGGGCCGGCCGCGACCGCCGTGATGTAGCTCGAGATCGGCAGCGTGGGGGCGAACTGCACGCGCTGGACGCCGACGCCGAGGTCGACGTGGGCCGGCGACTGGTTCGAGAGCACCTCCCACCCGGACGGCGCGTCGATGACGAAGGTGTACTCCGCCTTCATGTCCGGCTGCTCGAAGCAGGCCATCACGCGGCGGGAGTCCGCGGGCTCGTACTGCGTGTAGAGGTAGGTGCGGTCGTCAGCCGGGTCGTGGAACCGGTGCAGGCCCTCCCCCGACCGGCTGTAGGCGCCGACCGCTTCGATGCGCACGACGTTCGACGCCGCGAGATCGTCGATCGTGAGGCGCGCCCCGTCGTAGACGACGTCCCGCTCCTCCCCGTTCACCTCGACGCGCCGGACCTCCTCGCCGATGAAGTCCAGCCACGTGCTCTGGACCGTCGCATCGAACTCCAGGACCGTCGTCGTCGGGAAGCCCGTGCGCGCCCGCTCCGGGGCTCCGGTCAGGTCCAGCTCGACGCGGATGCGGTGCAGGGTGATCGCGGCGGATCGCGCCGCGGTCTCCTCACGGGTCAGGTTCGCGGTGTGCATCCCTCCATCCTGGCATCTTCCCGAGGTCAGCTGGGGAGCTCCCGCGGCCTCATCCGCGCCGCCCGGCACCGCGCCGGTTGACCTTCCGCGACGTCTCGGGCCCGCCCAGCAGCCGCCGGATCGCCGTCTCCGGGGTCACATCGAGGTCGAGCGTCCTCCCCCGGCCGTACTGCCGGAACACCCGAGGGTCGATGTAGCTGTTGCGGGCGACGGCAGTCGTGTTGCCCAGGGCGGTCGCCGCCGCCTGCACCGCGAGGCGCTCGGCCTGGTTCCGCTGTCCGCGGCGGTCGAGGACGCCGATGCGGGCCAGGGCGTCTGCGGCGATGATCGTGCCGTGGAGGGTGCGGAAGTCCTTGGCGGAGAAGCTGGCCCCCAGCACGTCCTTGAGGTACGTGTTGACCTCGGCGGGCGTGATCTTCACCCGCCGCCGGCCTTTCCGGTAGGCCAGGAGGAAGGCGGTGGAGGCGCCGCTCGCGAAGTCGGTGAGGGCATCGGCGAGGGATTCGTCGGTGATCTCGATCGCGGCGGTCTGTCCGCTCTTCGCCGGGAAGGACAGGGCGACATCGCCGCCGTCGATGCGGACGTCGCGGCGGCGGAGCGTGGTCAGGCCGCGGCTGCCGTGGCGCGCCAGGTAGCGTTCCGAACCGATCCGCAGCGCGGCGTCGTCGAGCAGGCGGAAGGCGATCGCGAGGGCTCGCTCCTTCGTCTGGCCGTCCTCCTTGAGAGCCTTGGTGACCTGCGCGCGGGCGCTGGGCAGGGCCGCGGCGAGGTCCAGTGCGCGGACGAACTTGCGACGGTCGCGGGAGACCCGCCAGAGCGGGTGGTAGAGGTACTGCTTGCGACCGGCGGTGTCGATCCCCACGGCCTGGATGTGCGCGAGCGGGTCGGCCGCGATCCACACGTCCTGCCACGCCGGCGGGATCACCAGGTCGCTGATGCGTTCGCGATCCGCCTCGGGCGCAGGCTCCCCCATCGGATCGACGTACCGGAATCCCGAGCTCGTCCGCTTCCGCGTGAAGCCCGGGTCCTGACCGGGTACCACTCGCACCAGTCGCGCCATGCGTCTCTCCTCCCGCCGTGCAGCTCCTCCGAGTGTGGAGTGACCCCGGTCTCGGCGGGAAGGGAGTGGCGTCTCACCCCGCCGGCGTGCTATCCGCGTCGGCGTCCTTCGCGAAGACCGCCCGCATGTGGTCGCTGGTGAGGAAGTCAGCGATGCCGATCATGATCAGGCTGAAGACGATCTGCTCGGTGACCATCCAGACGGGATAGAGACCGGGGATCGCCGCCATGACGAGCGTGATGACCGGGAAGATCTGCGCGAACAGCCGCAGTCGGAGGTAGGCCCAACGCCATCCGCGGCGCGCACGCCACGCGAAGTAGAACAGCGTCGCCGTCATCGCGAGCACCACGAGCGTGCGCATCCACACGGCGAAGGGCACGCTGTCCCCGTCCGCGGCGAGCACGAGCGCGACCAGGACAGCGCCCACCCCGAGCACCAGCTCGGCGACGAGGAGCCAGAGGATCCAGGTGAAGGCACGGACCGTCCTGGGGTGAGTGCGGCCGGCGTCGCTGATCAGTACGCCGGCCTGCCGCCCACTCGCGATCCGGTCGAGACGGAGGAAGAGCGGTTCGAGGGCCATGCTCGGAGCCTAGACCGGCGGCGTCCGCTCGACCTCGTCCGTTCGATGGAGCTCGGCGCTGCCGTTGGCTGCTTCCGGGAGCACCCGCTCCAGCACCATCGCCAGCACGCCGACGGCGAGACTGCCCGCCACCATGACCGCGATGAACCACCCACTGACGCCGACGCCGAGGAGCACCCCCGCGACGAGCGGGCCGAGGATCGCTCCGCCCTGGAAAGCGGCGGAGTTGAGGGCGTTGTAGCGGCCGCGAGTGCGGTCGGTCGCGAGATCGTTGTAGATGGCGGGGATCGTCGGCTGCATCATGGTCTCCCCGAACGCGAAGACGCCCATGAACGCGATCACCGCGATCGCGGCCGTGACCGAGTCGGGGAGCAGACCCGCGGCACCGAGCATGACCCAGGAGACGGCCCAGATGAGCGCCATGACCTGCATGACCCTGGTGCGGCGGCGACCGTTGATGAGGCGGAGGACGGCGAACTGCAGCAGCACGATGACAGCCGTGTTCACCGCGAACGAGATGCCGACCACGGCGGTCGACACCTGGGCGATCTGACGGGCGTAGGCGGGGAAGCCCGCCTCGATCTGTCCGTACCCGATGAAGACGGAGAAGAAGGTCAACAGCGTCATCCACAGCACCGCCGGTCGACGGAGGATCTCCCGGTAGCCGCCCTCGGTGGTCACCGCCGGGTCGGGCTCCGCCTGCGTGCGCACGTGCCGGAGCGGACCCAGGAGCAGTGCCAGCGGGATGAGGCTCGTGGCCGCGTCGATGAGGAAGATCGTGGTGAAGGTCGACGGCTCCGTCACGTCGACGAAGAAGCCGCCGATGATGCCGCCCACGCCGATGCCGAGGTTGACGAGGGCGAAGTTCACGCCGAAGTACTGCTGGCGGACCTCGCCGTCGACCACCGAGGCGATGAGCGCGTTGAAGCCGGGCCAGGACACCCCGAAGTTGACCCCGATGAGCACGACCGCGACGGTCGCGACGGCGGGATGCGTGGCGTAGGCGAGGAGCGTGCACCCCGCGATCATCGAGAGCAGGCCCACGATCAGCACACGGCGGGCGCCGAAGCGGTCGATGAGCGTACCGCCGGGGCCCGTGACGACGAGCCCCGTGATCGCGATGAGGCTCATGAGCGCTCCGGAGAACCCGAGGTCGAAGCCGCGGACCTCGTGGAGGTAGATGATGGTGAACGGCAGCGTCATCCCCCGCCCGAGCGTCTGGATCGCCACGGTCGACAGCAGCCAGCGCCCCTCGGTGGGCAACGCGTTCCAGAAAGACCTCATACCGATCACCTCGTCATTGTTCCAGGAGCCGCGGACATCGGATGACCGCCGGGCTCCCGGGAGCAAAGCCGATATTCTGCGAACATGCCCGTGTCGTTCGAAGACTTCCGCTCCGCCCTGCTCCACGCACCGACCCGTGAGGTCTGGGGCCTCGTGCTCACCGATGCCGAGGCGCAGCAGGTCGCCGCGGACGAGCAGGCGAGCCGGGCCTGGTACGACTACTGGCTCGCCACCACGGCGCCGGCGACGCCCGCCCCCGCGGCGGCAGGGCTCGGCGGACACGAACTCCCCATCGCCGCAGCGCCCGGGCTCGCTGCGGCGCCGCCGCCTGCACCGGCCGCGGCTGCGCAGGGACCCGTCTCCTCCGGTGGGCCGGAGATCGCGTTCCCCGCTTCGGAGAGCACCGGGAGGAAGAGCCGGGTCGGCCTCTGGGTGACGCTGGGCATCGTGGGCGCGCTGCTGCTGATCGCCGCGATCGTCACGGTGTTCGCGTTCACGACCGCACGCCACTGGACCAAGGTCGACGTGCCGGAGAAGCCCGAGACCTTCCACAGCGAGGAGTACGAGACCGGCAAGTACCTCGTCGCCGACGACGGCGTGAGCCCGTGCGCGGTGGACCAGGACTGGACGGACTGCATCGGCCTCATGGAGGCCGAGTACGCGGGCGCCTGCGCCGGGGTCGACCTCGTCCCCGCCGCCGCGGACCTGTGCACCCAGCACCGCGCCGAGATCGACCGGATGATCGCGGAGGACGCGGACGGGATGTACGTGGCCTCCCTCGGCGATTTCGGACACCTCACCCGGACGCCCGAGACGGCGACGCGCCAGGTCTCGAACGACGATGCTGAGCCGGCCGTCACCCACGAGGCCGTGTGCTATCTGGGGTTCCTCGGGGAGTGCGAGTAGCCGGTTCACCATCCGCGGGTCTCGCCGGGGAGGCCGACCGAGCGTATCGTCGGGCACAGACCTGATCGGGTCGGGGACGAGGTGTCGACATGTGTCGGTGGCTGGCGTATGTGGGAGAACCGCTGCACCCGTCGGAGGTGATCCTCGACGCGCGACATTCGCTCGTGGCGCAGTCCCTGGACTCGCCACTCGGCGCGGAGACCGTGAACGGGGACGGCTTCGGCCTCGGCTGGTATCCGGTGTCGAACCGTGAGGACTCGGGGCAGCCGCCGGGGCCCGCGCTGTTCCGGAGCCTGGAGCCCGCCTGGAACGATCTGAACCTGCGCGAGATCTCCCGCATGATCCGCAGCCCGCTGTTCTTCAGCCATGTGAGAGCCGCCGCCGGGCCGCCGGTCCAGCAGACCAACTGCCACCCGTTCCGGCACGCGAACTGGCTCTTCATGCACAACGGCGGCCTGACGGACTTCCTGACAGTGAAACGCGACCTCACTCTCGCCGTCGATCCCTCCCTCTTCCCGGAGATCCAGGGCACCACCGACTCCGAGGTGCTGTTCCACCTCGCCCTGACACTCGGCCTGCAGGACGATCCGATCGCGGGGATGCGGGCGGCCATCCGGGAGGCCGAGCGAGTGGGCCACGAGCATGGCATCCGCTTCCCGGTGCAGGGCACCTTCGCGGTCTCCGACGGCGCCACCGTGTGGGCGATCCGCTATTCGACCGCCGGACGCTCCCGCTCCCTCTTCCACTCCACCGACATCGAGACTCTTCGTCGGATGTACCCCGATGCGGAACGTCTTCGCGTCTTCGGTCGCCGGGCGCACGTGATCGTCTCCGAGCCGCTGAACGATCTGCCCGGTGCGTTCGAAGAGGTCCCCGAATCCACGGTCTCGATCCTCGACGAGGCCGGCTACCGGTACGAGCCCTTCCTCGAAGCTGCGTGAGCACTGACGTTCCCGCCGGGGGAACGAGAAAACCCCCGCCGGAGCGGGGGTTTTCGAAGTGCTGGGGTACCTGGACTCGAACCAAGAACAACTGAACCAGAATCAGCCGTGTTGCCAATTACACCATACCCCAAGGGCGAAACCGGAGCCTCGCACCGAGAGTCAAGCTTACCCGAGCGGCGACCGATCACCAAAACCACCGGTGCCGTGTCGCCGCTCGGGCGCGTCGCGGATCAGTTCGCGAGGAACGCCGAGAGCGCGCGCAGGCGGCGCAGCGACTCGTCCTTGCCCAGCAGCTCCATCGACTCGAACAGGGGCGGCGAGACGCGGCGGCCGGTGATGGCCACACGCGGCGGCCCGTAGGCGACGCGCGGCTTGAGCTCGAGGTTCTCCACGAGCGCCGTCGACAGCGCCTCCTGGATCTTCTCCGGGGTGAAGTCCGTGACCGGCTCGAGGGCGGTGACACAGGCGTCCAGCACCTCGGCAGCGTTGGCCGGGAGCCCCTTGAGCGCATCCGCGTCGTACGACACCTCGTCGCGGAACAGGAAGCCGAGCATGCCCGGGACCTCGCCCAGCAGCTGCACGCGCTCCTGCACCAGCGGCGCCGCACGGAAGGCGAGGACGAGCTGCTCGTGGGTCGGCTCGTCGAACAGACCGGCCGCGGCGAGGTACGGCACCGTGCGCTCGGCGAAGTCCTTCACGTCGAGCATGCGGATGTGGTCGCCGTTGATCGACTCGGCCTTCTTCTGGTCGAATCGGGCGGGGTTCGGGTTCACGTTCTCGATGTCGAACGCGGCGATGAACTCGTCGAGCGAGAACACGTCGCGGTCCGGGCCGATCGACCAGCCCAGGAGCGCGAGGTAGTTCAGGAGGCCCTCATGGATGAAGCCGCGCTCCCGGTGCAGGAACAGATCGGCCTGGGGGTCACGCTTGGAGAGCTTCTTGTTGCCGGTCTCCCCCAGCACGAGCGGCATGTGGGCGAACCGCGGCACGAACGTCGTCACACCCGCGTCGATGAGAGCGGCGTAGAGCGAGAGCTGGCGCGCGGTGGACGGCATGAGGTCTTCGCCGCGGAGGACATGGGTGATGCCCATCAGCGCGTCGTCGACGGGGTTCACGAAGGTGTACAGCGGCACCCCGTTCGGACGCACGACGACGAAGTCCGGGAAGGAGCCTGCGGGGAAGGTGACCTCGCCGCGGATGAGGTCGACGTACGTGAGGTCCTCGTCCGGCACCCGCAGGCGGAGGGCGGGCTGACGGCCCTCGGCACGGAAGGCGGCCTTCTGCTCGTCCGTCAGGTCACGGTCGAAGTTGTCGTAGCCGAGCTGCTTCGCGCGGCCGTTGGCCTCGTTGCGGGCGTCGATCTCCTCGGCCGTCGAGTAGCTCTCGTAGAGCGCGCCCGTCGCGAGGAGCTTGTCGATCACCTCGCGGTAGATGTCGTGCCGCTCGGACTGCCGGTACGGGGCGTGCGGGCCGCCGACCTCGACACCCTCGTCCCAGTCGATCTTCAGCCACGTGAGCGCGTCGACGAGCTGGCGGAAGCTCTCCTCGCTGTCGCGCGCGGCGTCGGTGTCCTCGATGCGGAACACCATCTTCCCGCCGTTGTGACGGGCATAGGCCCAGTTGTACAGAGCCGTGCGGACCATGCCGACGTGCGGCAGCCCCGTCGGAGAGGGGCAGAAGCGGACGCGGACGTCGGCGCCGCTGGCGGTCGTGGTGAGGGGATGCGGAGTAGCCATAGCCCTTCGATTCTACGGGTGCGGGCGGGTCAGCCCCGGCGCGAGACCGCCACCGCCGCGCGGTGCTCCAGGGGCAGCACTGTTCCCACCCGATGCGCCGCGACCGTCTCCTCGAACCCCGCGCGGAACCGGCGGCGCTCGGCCGTGGAGAGCAGGGCGTACTGGGCGCCGGCGCCGGCCACACCCCCTTCGACGGAGGTCCACAGCGCGCCGGGGTCGGCCTCCCACGTCCAGGTGTGCTCGGTGACCACGACCTCCGGGAGCCCGGCGTCGGTGAGCACGTCCGCGAAGCCGTCCGGGGTGCGTGCGAAGTCCTCTTCGGCGGGGAGCCTCTCCCCCGCGTACGGCGGCAACCCCGCGCGTTCGACGACCTCCGCCCAGAACCACGACGGGGAACGGGTCCAGATCGTCGCGGCGACCGGACCACGCGCGACCCGACCCAGCTCGCGGGCGGCGGTCCGGGGGGAGGAGACGTGGTTCAGCACGAAGTTCGCCACGGCGGCATCGAAGGACCCGTCGCCGAAGGGCAGCGTCGGCAGCCCGCCCTCGACGATGCGCAGCGTCGGGTGCTCCCGGTGGGCGACGGCACGCATCGTCGGCTCGGGCTCGCAGGCTGTGACGTCCCATCCCCGGCGTGCGAAGCGGGACGCGAGACGGCCCTCCCCCGCGCCGACGTCCAGCAGGCCACGACCCTCCGCCGGGCCGAGTGCGGCGGAGAGAGGCTCGAAGGTCCCGGCGCACAGGGCGGCGTACGAAGCGGCATAGGCCTCTCCGACGCCGTCCCAGGCCTTCACCGCGCGTTGCTCCGGGCGAGCGGTGACAGCGCGACGATCGCGAGGACGAGCACCGAGGCCGCGATGCCGAGCCCGGCGTACTGGAAGTTCGACAGCACGATGCCGGCGAGGACGGACCCGGCGGCGGCGGACAGGCTCATCAGCGAGTCGCTGCGTCCCTGACGACGAGTGCGCACCTCGGGCGCGGAGGCTTCGGTGAGCAGCGCGGCACCGGCGACCGTCGCGGCACTCCAGCCGAGGCCGAGGAGGATGAGGGCGACCATGACGCCCCACGCCTCGGTGCCCGCGAAGACGGCGAAGGCCAGGGCGCCGCCGAGCAGAGCCTGCCCGAGCAGCACCACGCGCAGCCGCCCCCAGCGGTCGGCCAGCACGCCGAACACCGGCGAGAGCGCGTACATGCCGCCGACGTGCAGCGCGATGGTGATGCCGACGAGCGCTGAGACGTCCGCCGGTGTCGCCGCCGCACCGTGAGCGCCGTGGGCCATGTGCGAGAGATGCACCGGGGTCATCGCCATGACCGACGCCATCACCACGTGCGACCCCGCGATGGCGAAGATCGCGTAGCGGGCCACGCGCGGGCGGTCCGCCACGACGGCGCTCGTCGTCGCGGCGGCGGCCTGAGCGAGTCGCTGCGCGGCCAGCAGCGGATCGGGGCGGAGGGCGACGAGGTAGAGCGCGAGCGCCGCGCACTGCGCGACGAACGAGAAGACGTAGGAACCCGTCTGCGGAGGCATCCCGATCGCCTGTCCGACGATCTCCCCCGGGCCGAGCAGCAGCGGTCCCGCCACGCCGCCGATCGTGGTGGACCAGACGACGATCGAGAGGTCACGCCCGCGGTGCTGCGGCGCCGCGAGGTCCGTGGCCGCGAACCGGGATTGCAGGTTGCCCGCGTTCCCCGCACCGATCAGCAGGATGCCGACGAGCAGGAGCGGGAAGACGCGCACCGACGCCGCGAGGATCACCACGGCGATGCCGACGAGGGCGAAGAGATTGCCGAGGGTGAGGGCGCGGCGGCGTCCGAGCCGTGCGGCCATCCGGGCGAGCGGGATCGCGCAGAGCGCGGCGCCCAGGGTCACCGATGCCGTCGCGAGCCCGGAGAGCGCGTCGCTGCCGGAGATGTCCGCGGCGAGCAGCGCACCGAGCGACACGGTGGCGCCGAAGGCGATGCCGCCCAGCACCTGCCCCAGCGACAGCACGAGCACGGTGCGGCGCTGGACCGCCTGCTGCTGCGTCGCCGTGAGGGCGACGTCGGTCATGACGCGGGAGCGGCGTCGCGCACGGGGTTGCGCAGGATGCCGAGTCCGGAGATCTCCACCTCGACCGTGTCGCCCGCCTCGAACGTGCCCACGCCCGCGGGTGTCCCCGTCATGATGACGTCGCCCGGAAGGAGCGTGAACACCGCAGAGGCGTACTCGATGATCGCGGCGACCGAGTGGATCATGTCGGTGAGCGGCGCATGCTGGCGAACCTCGCCGTTCACCCGCGTCTCGATCGTGGCCTGCGCCGGGTCGAAGTCCGTCTCGATCACGGGACCGAGCGGGCAGAACGTGTCGAAGCCCTTCGCCCGCGACCACTGCCCGTCCTTGCGCTGCAGGTCGCGTGCGGTGACGTCGTTGCCGATCGTGTAGCCGAGCACGTGGTCGAGGGCGTTCTCCGCCTTCACGTTCTTCGCGATCCGTCCGATCACGACCACGAGCTCGCCCTCGTACTCCGTGCGCTCGGACAGCGCGGTGGGACGCACGATCGCGTCGTCCGGGCCGATCACGGCGGTGTTCGGCTTGAGGAACAGCAGCGGCTCCTCGGGGGCCACTCCCCCCATCTCGGCGGCGTGATCGTGGTAGTTCTTGCCGACGCACACGACCTTGGAGCGCGGGATGACGGGCGCGAGCAGCGTGACCTCGGTCAGCGGGACGCGGGCGCCGGTGGTCTCGTACCCAGAGAACATCGGGTCCCCGGCGAGGACCACGAGCTCGCGGTCGTCGATGATCCCGTACATGATGGCGTCGTCGTGGCTGAACCGGGCGATCTTCATGCCTCCAGCCTAGATCCCCTCCTTTATCGTCGAGACCCCGCTTTCTCGTCGAGACCCCGGTTCGCTTGCGCGGGAGAGGCAGGGTCTCGACGGAAGCCCGGGGCCTCGGCGGAACTCATCCGGGAGGACGGATGCCGAACGCGGCGAGCCGTCGTCCGAGGTCCTCGGGGGTGCGGATGTGCCGGGAGCCCCAGCGCACCACCCGCGAGCCGGTCACCCCGCGGATCTCGTCCTCGCGGTGCTTCTCCGCCATCACCGCATCGGCCGCCGTGGGCATCGTCCGCAGCTCCGCATCCCGGTACTTGTCCTCCCCGTCGAACTCTCCGAAGGCCCGGGACCGCGGGAACCCGAAGTCGGCGAAGTACCGCGCGCCGTCGGAGCCCACGATGGGGACCTGCAGATCGATGTCTCGGAAGCCGAGTCGGTGGAGCTGGAGGCGACTCACGCTCTCGCCCGGGAGCTGCGCCCGTCCATCCGCGAAGGCTCCGATCCATCGCGCGCGCCGCACACCCCGGAGTCCCGCCGCGCACAGGCCTTCGACTTCGGCCCGCCAGGCGGCGACGGCATCCTGGTCCACCTCGTGCCCGTCGACCGAGACCAGCCGCAGTGCCGCATCCCCCGCGGCGACGACGGCCTCCGGTCGCAGCAGTCGGGCGAGATCGAACACCGTGCGGGTCAAAGACGTGCACCGGAGCCCGTGCCGCCGGACGATGTCGCCCTCGTCGAGCGCGATCTGGTGTCGGATGACCCCGGCTTCGGTTCTACTGTGCCGACGGCTGCGGATCGCGGTGTGCACGTCGTCCCGGATCGGCCCCACGAGCGGCAGCCCCCAGAGCGCGGCGGCGGAGAGGTGCGAGAACACGGGACCCCCGCCCGGACTGGCCCTGCGGACGGCGCACACCCGCACGAGCTGCCGCCCCTCCGGCCACAGCTCGTCCCAGACCTCCGTGTCGACGTACGCCCCGCGGTGCACCCGTCGCAGCCTGCCGTGCGCGACCGCCGCCGCCAGCTCCCGTTCCGTGACGCCCGCATCGAGGGCCTCCTCCCGCGACCGCACGAGATCCCAGGCATCGGAGAACGAGAGGCGCCGCGACATCCCCCCACTCTCCCCCGCTCACCCTCTCCTCCCCCCGTTCTCCACACCCCCCACCCCTCATCCCCCACTCCCCCCGCACTGTGCAGGAACGACCCCGGCGCGCGAGACCCCGGGTACACGACGAGACCCCGCCTACCACGCGTCGACACGGCGGGGTGTCGGCGGGAAGACGGGGTCTCGGGGAATGGAATCAGGCGTCGAGGCGGAGGAGCCAGCCGTGCTTGTCCTCGCGGCGGCCGTACTGGATGTCGGTGAGCTCCTCGCGGAGCGACAGCGCCAGCTCGCCCAGCGGCTGCGGCTCGTCGAAACCCTCGCCCACGAGCGCGCCGATCGGCGTCACGACCGCGGCCGTGCCACAGGCGAACACCTCGACGATGTCGCCGGAGGCCACGCCCTCGCGCCACTCGTCGATCGAGATCGGTCGCTTCTCGACCGTATAGCCGCGGTCCTCGGCGAGCTGCAGCAACGAATCCCGCGTGATGCCCTCGAGGATGCTGTCGGACTCCGGCGTGACGACACGACCGTCCTTGAAGACGAACACGACGTTCATGCCGCCGAGCTCCTCGACGTCGCGGTTCTCGTTGAGGAACACGACCTGGTCGCAGCCCTTCGCGCTGGCCTCGGCCTGCGGCAGGAGGCTGGAGGCGTAGTTGCCCCCCGTCTTCGCCTTGCCGGTGCCACCGCGGCCGGCGCGGGCGTAGTCCTCGGAGAGCCAGATGCGCACCGGCTTCACGCCTCCGGTGAAGTAGGCGCCCGCGGGGCTGGCGATCACGTAGTAGGCGACCTTCTGCGCGGCCCGCACGCCGAGGAAGGCCTCCTTGGCGAACATGAACGGACGCAGATACAGGCTCTGGTCGGCACCGGAGGGCACCCACCGGCCGTCGACGGCGATGAGCTCCCGCAGCGACTGGATGAAGTACTCCGTCGGCAGCTCCGGCAGCGCGAGGCGGCGGGCACTGGCCTGCAGGCGCGCGGCGTTGCGGTCGGGACGGAAGGTGTGGATCGAGCCGTCGGCGTGCCGGTAGGCCTTGATGCCCTCGAAGATCTCCTGTGCGTAGTGCAGCACGGACGCCGCGGGGTCGAGCGGGATCGGGCCGTAGGGCTGCACACGCGGACGGTGCCAGCCGCCCTTGACCGACCAGCAGATGTCGACCATGTGGTCGGTGAAGACGACCCCGAAACCGGGGTTCTCCAGCACTTCGGCGACGCGTGCCGGCGAGGCCGCGTTCAGGTTCTTCGTCACGGCGAACTCCAGGGGAGCCACGCTCGTCTCGGCGTCGATCGTCGTCATGTCGTCATCCAATCCTCGTGGGGTGGGCGCATCCTCGCGCCCTGTCAGCCTACGCCCGCCGTTCAGAGACGGGCAGTGATCGCGGAGCCGATCTCCGCGGTGGTGCGGGCACCGCTGCGGGCGGCGATGTCCGCCTCGACCGCGGCGCTCACACGCGCCGACTCGGCCGTCAGGCCGAGGTGGTCGAGCAGCAGCGCGATGGAGAGGATCGCGGCGGTCGGGTCGGCCTTCTGCTGACCCGCGATGTCCGGAGCCGAGCCGTGCACAGGCTCGAACATCGACGGGAAGTTGCCATCGGGATTGATGTTCCCGGAGGCGGCGAGGCCGATGCCGCCCGTGACGGCGCCGGCGAGGTCGGTGAGGATGTCACCGAAGAGATTGTCCGTCACGATCACGTCGAAGCGCGAGGGATCGGTGACGAGGAAGATGGTGGCGGCGTCGACGTGCAGATAGTCGACGGCGACGTCGGGGTGCTCGGCGGCGACCTCGTTCACGATGCGCTGCCAGATCGCGCCGGCGTGCACGAGCACGTTGGTCTTGTGCACCAGGGTGAGCTTCTGACGGCGGCGCTCCGCGAGGGCGAACGCATAGCGGACGACCCGCTCGACACCGAACGCCGTGTTCACGGAGGTCTCGTTCGCCACCTCCTGCGGCGTCCCCTTCCGGATCGCTCCGCCGTTGCCGACGTAGGGACCTTCCGTCCCTTCGCGGACGACGACGAAGTCGACCTCGCCCGGGTCCGACAGCGGACCGGGAGCTCCGGTGAAGAGCTTCGAGGGACGCAGGTTCACGTAGTGGTCGAGCGTGAACCGGAGCTTCAGCAGCAGCCCGCGCTCGATGTTCGCGTCCTTCAGCCGCGGGTCGCCCGGCGTCCCGCCGACCGCGCCGAGGAGGATCGCGTCGTGTGCGGCGATCGCGGCGAGGTCGTCGTCCGTGAGCGTGTCGCCCGTCTCGAGGTACCGTCCGGCACCGAGCGAGAAGCGGGTCTTGTCGAACGTCACGTCGCTGTCGGCCGTGACGGCGTCGAGCACCTTCTCCGCCTCGGCGATGACCTCGGGACCGATGCCGTCACCCGGGATGACGGCCAGCTTCACGACACGCGACATGAGACTCCTTGCGCACTGCACGGGGGTGGACCGACCGCGGCGCGACCGCGGGTCGAACGGGCCGGTCCCCCCAGCGTAGTGGTCAGTGCGTGGGTGCCTTGCGCAGTGTGACGGCCGCGATGACCGCCGCGACGACGACGAGGCCCGCCCCGATGAGCGAGGTCACGGTGACGCCGGAGCCGAACGCGTCGGCCGCTGCCTGCCACAGGGCGTCGCCGAGCGCGGCCGGGAGCTCGTGGGCGGCGGTGTACGCGCCGGCCAGCGTCTCCTGCGCAGCGCGGGCCACCTCGGCCGGAAGCCCCTCGGGCAGCACCAGCGCGCCGCGGTAGAACGCGGTGATGATGCCGCCCAGGATCGCGGTCCCCAGCACGGCACCGAGCTCGTACGCCGTCTCGGACACCGCGCTCGCGGCACCGGCCTTCGCCGCGGGGGCGCTGGAGAGGATGAGCTCGTTCGAGATGGTCTCGGCCGCGCCGATGCCGATGCCGAGGACGACGAAGGCGAGGATGAGCGGTGCCACGCCGTGCTCGTGCGTCGTGAAGGCGACGATGAGGTACCCCGCGACGGAGAACACCAGCGCCGCCGGGATAAGCACGTGCGGCGGCACCCGCCGCGAGATCGGCACCACCGTGAGTCCGGCGACGATCATCGCCGCCATCCCCGGCACGAGCGCGAGGCCCGCGACCATCGGCGAGAGCCCCAGCACGAGCTGCAGGTGCTGCGAGACGAAGTACAGGAACCCGACGAGGGCCACGACGCTGAGCAGGTTCACCAGGATCGCCCCCGAGAACGACCCGCGGCGGAACAGGGCCATGTCGAGCATCGGGGTGTCGGCACGGAGCTGACGGCGCACGAACAACGTCCCCATCACGAGGCCGAGCAGCGCCCATCCCCCGGCGTACAGCGACGGGCCGTCGACCGCGAAGGACTTGATGGCGTAGACGACCGGGATCATCGCGGCCATCGAGAGCACGATGCTGAGCGGGTCGATGCGGCCGGGATTCGGGTCACGGCTCTCCGGCACGAGCAGCGGCGCGGCGATGAGCAGCGGGATGAGGACGGGCACGGCGATGAGGAACACCGAGCCCCACGCGAAGTGCTCGAGGAGGAAGCCGCCGACGATGGGGCCGAGCGCGGATCCGGCGGAGAACGCAGACGCCCAGACCGCGATGGCCATGCGGCGCTGGTCGCGGTTCTGGAAGATCGACCGCAGCAGCGAGAGCGTCGAGGGCATCAGCATGGCGCCGAAGAAGCCGAGCAGGGCGCGGGCGGCGATGAGCAGTCCCGCGGTCGGCGCGAAGGCGGCCAGAGCGGAGACCACGGCGAACCCCGTGGCTCCGATGAGGAGCAGGCGGCGGCGCCCGAAGCGGTCGCCCAGCGTCCCCATGGTCACCAGGAGTCCGGCGAGCACGAGCGGATAGACATCGATGATCCACAGCTGCTCGGCCCCGCTCGGCGCGAGCGAGATCGAGATCTCGGGCAGCGCGAAGCTCAGCACCGTGTTGTCCACCGACACCAGCAGCACCGGGAGCATGAGGACGACGAGCGCCGCCCACCCCCGAGCCCCGACGCGGGGAGCTTCCGTCTCTGTCGTCGGGATCGACGCAGTACGGGTCATGGAACACCTTTCCTTCCTGTGGACCGCTCGTTACTAAACCGTCCGGCTGGTATAGTAACAGATGCAGCCCTCCCGATCCCGCTCAGAGGATGACCGATGCCCCGCCCTCCCCTCGCCCGTGAGAAGGTCCTCGACGCCTTCGAGGCGATCCTCATCGACGACGGCGAACGCGCCGCGACGCTCGAGGCCACGGCGAAGGCCGCCGGCGTGTCGAAGGGCGGCCTGCTCTACCACTTCCGCTCCAAGGACGACCTGGAGACCGGGCTCCTGGAGCGCCTGGACCACCTGACCAGCCTCGACCTGGAGCGCATGCGCGCCGCCGAGGAGGGCCCCGTCGCGTACTACGTCCGGACCTCGGTGATGGAGAACGACGCCCTCGATCGGGCGCTCATCGCCACGACTCGGCTGGCCCAGGGCGGCTCGACCGCCGCGTCCGACATGCTCCGGGATACCCGGCGTCGCTGGGCGGAGACGATCCGTCCGCACGTCCGCGACACCGCCAGCCTCGACCTCGTGATGCTCGTGAGCGACGGCCTCTACTTCAACAACTCGCTCGACGTGCACGGGCCGGAGCGCCTGGTCCCGCGCAGCGACGAGCTCGCCGATCTCATCGCCCTCGTGCTGCGCGCCACCGCCTGACGCCGGACAAGGCTGCGGGTACGGAGAAGGGGGGGGGGGGGGGGGGCGCCCCCCCCGGGCCCCCCG
>NZ_JAMBDU010000020.1:0-64877 GCF_025143875.1 Microbacterium meiriae
GTTTGCCCCGGGGGTGGGGGGTGTCGGCTCGCCATCGGCGAGCCTCCCCCTCTTCATGGGTTCAGCGGGTGGGGGATCAGCGGTTGAACGCGTCCTTGACGCTGTCGCCGGCCTTGCCCGCGGCGTCCTTGACGTTCTCGCCGGCCTGCTTCGCGTCGGCCTTCACCTGATCCGCCTGGCCTTCGGCCTCAAGCTTCTCGTTGTCGGTCAGCTTGCCGAAGCCTTCCTTGGCCTTGCCACCCAGCTTCTCGGCGGAGTTCTTCATGTCATCTGCGCCACTCATAAGAGGCTCCTCTCCTTGACGGATCGATTGCTCTTCGAGCCTCCCACCAGCCCTCCGCACCGTCCACGGGATTGACATTCGCGCAGCGGCGTGTCAGCGTCCCGCGACCATCGACTCCCGTCCGCGCAGGGGTTAGCCTGGCGCCAGGCGGGTGTCCTGCCCGTCGTCCTCGACGAAGGGAGCGGTGTGCGATGGACGCGATGATGATGGGTGCCATGTCCAAGAACATGGAGTCGATGCCGGACATGGCGATGATGGACATGTCGGTGCTGCAGGCCTGCATGGATGCCTGCGCCGCCTGCGAGCAGGCCTGCACCGTGTGCGCGACCCAGGAGATGGACTGCGCTCCGGCCTGCATGAACTGCGCGGACATGTGTCACACGATGATGCGGTCGATGCTCCGCATGCAGGGGATGACGCCGGCCACGATGATGGCGATGCTGGACGCCTGCATCGCGATGTGCCAGATGTGCATGGACGAGTGCATGCAGCACGCCGATCACAGCGACGTCTGCCGGCTCTGCGCTCAGGCGTGTCAGGCCTGCATGAACGCCTGCATGGCGGTCCGCGACATGATGATGGCGAGCGCCTGACCCGAGGGGATCAGGGCATCGTCACACGACGGCGACGTTGAAGCGGGTGCGCCCGACGGCGAGGACGGCGTAGTCGAGGTGGAGGGCGACCGGGCTGCCGATCGCGGCCTCCAGCGCGGCGCCGGAGCCGTTCCACAGCGTGTGCGTGGTGCCGTCGAGCGTGCGGACGACGAGGTCTCCGGCGACCGGATCCGCCGCGGTCACGAACGCGTCCGCCCACCCTGCCGGAGTCGCCGCCGCGAGGCGCTCCTGGATCAGATGCAGGGCATGGCCGGGGGCCGACGACGAGCAGCGGCCGCCGTTCCCGCACATGCACGTCGCACGCTCACGCACCTCGAGGGGCGGACGGCGGTGCAGCGGCGTGGACACGGGGACTCCTTCGGATCGGCGTCCCGCCAGAGTACGTCGACCGGGTCGGGATCCCGCAGCGCCCCCGACACGCGACGAAACAAACGGGTGTAGGCTCGCCGGGTGCTGTCGTCGATGAGCGCCCTCGGGGCGCGGAGCGGAGCTGCAGGCGCCTTCAGCGCCGCAGGCAGAGGCTGAGGACCGGCCGGAGGCGGAATCCCGTCCCCGGTGCTGCGTCGTACCCCGGTACCGTCCGGGTGATCCTCCGATCCGTCTCGCCGTTCCGGCGATCACACCGAAAGCTCTTCCCCCATGCGTCCCATCGACGAGCGCGCTCTGCGCGCCTCCTTCCGCAACGCCTCTCGCAAGGAGATCTCCGACATCACCCTGCCGCCCGGCTTCGCCGAGACGGACTTCGACCGGCTCGACTACCTCGGCTGGGTCGACCCGAAGCTGCCTCGTCGCTCCTACGTCGTCACGTGGATCGACGACGAGCCGGTCGGCGTCGTGCTGCAGCGCGCCGAGCAGCGCGTGCTCGCCCGCGCGCAGTGCTCCTGGTGCGAGGACGTGACGCTCCGCAACGACGTGCAGCTGTACGTCGCCCGCCGCGCCGGGGCCGCCGGTCGCAAGGGCGACACCGTCGGCGTGCTGGCGTGTGCGGAGTTCGGGTGCAATGTCGCGGTGCGCAGGCTCCCGCCGCTGGCCTATCCGGGGTACGACCGCGAGCTCGCGCGCGAGATGCGGATCCTGCGGCTGCAGGAGCACGTGACCGGGTTCGTCCGCGAGGTCGCCGGTCTGACCCTCTAGGCCGTCACGGCGCGCACGTGGGCGAGGGCGGGTGCCTCCCACGCCGCCGACAGCCGGGCGAACGCCCCGAAGCTGCGTCCGCCCGGCCAGTCGGCCGGCAGCATCGCCGGGGGCAGCCCGGGATCCGTGTAGGGCAGCACCCGCCACCGGTCGATGAGGTGCACGTAGGCCGGGAACGGCGCGTCGGGCAGGGCCGCGAGCGATGTCTGGAAGGCCTCGTGCTCGGCGCGCAGCCCGTCCAGGTCCCACCACGCCGCGGCGGCCTCGGCCAGGGTCCCTGCCGGGGCCGGGGCCGATGCGTCGAACAGGGTCGCCCAGCGCCGGGCATCCAGCTCGTCGAGGATCTGCTCCGCCTCCTCCCGGAGATGTCCGGGGCAGATCCACAGGGCGGGGGAGACGACGCCGGCGCCGATCCAGTGCAGTCGGCGCCGCAGCTGATGGCGCACGCTGCGCGCGCTCTCCGGGATCGAGAACGACACGAGACACCACGGATCGTCGTCGGTCATCTCCCGCATCCGGAAGATCCGGCGGTCGCCCCGCTCCAGCATCGGCACCGCCGCAGGGCTGAGGCGGTAGCCGATCGCGTCGCGGCGCTCGGGGAGGAGCAGACCCTTCTGCTTGAGACGGGCGATGCCCGTCCGGGCGGGAGCCGCCGGGATTCCGAGGTCGCCGGCCAGCGCCACGAGATCGGCAGCCGAGATCCAGCCGCCGAGCGGGCGCAGATACAGGCCGATCAGGGTGCGCAGGAGCGAGGCGGTGCTGCCGGGGCGGGCGTCGATGTCATCGAGCACCACCGGTGCCGCGGGGTCAGGAGACACCGGACTCCAGTGCGTCCCTCACCGCGAGCACCCCGGCGACGGTCTCGGCGTGCGACGTGCTCAGCGGCGACAGCCCGAGCCGGATCCCGTCCGGGAAGCGGAAGTCGGGGATGACGCCGTCGGCCCAGAGTCTCCGGGTGACCTCCCGGAAGTCCGGGTGGCCGATCGTGATGTGTCCGCCGCGCAGCGCGGGGTCGCGAGGGCTGAGCAGGCGGACGTCCAGGGGCGCGAGCAGCTCGTCGTACGCCCGGACCGCGAGCGCGGTGAGCGACTCCGACTTCGCGCGCACGCCGTCGATCCCCGACTGTTCGATGAGGTCGATCATGCCCTGCATCGCGAGCATCGAGGTCACCGGCGGCGTGCCGCTGAGGAGCTGACGGATGCCGTCCGCCGGGACGTACTCGGGGCCCATGGCGAAGATGTCGGCGGCGCTCCACCAGCCCTGGATCGGCTGCCGCAGCACGCCCTGCAGGTCGTGGCGGAGGTAGGCGAACGCGGGCGACCCCGGGCCGCCGTTGAGGTACTTGTACGTGCAGCCGACCGCCATGTCGACGCCCCAGTCGTCGAGCTGCATCGGCACGACACCCGCCGAGTGGCAGAGGTCCCACATCATCAGTGCCCCGGCCTCGTGGACGACGGCGGTGATGCCCGGCATGTCGGCGAGGGCGCCAGACCGGTAGTCGACGTGGCTGAGCGAGACGAGCGCCGTCCGCTCCGAGACCACGGCCGCGACGTCGTCGACCGTGACGCCGTGCACCGGATCGGGCGTGATCCAGCGCAGCGTGGCCCCCATCTCCGCCGCGACGCCTTCGGCGAGGAACCGGTCGGTGGGGAAGTTCCCCTCCTCGATCACGAGCTCCGTCCGCCCCGTGGGGCCCTGAGCCGCACCCGTGGGTCCCTGAGCCGCGCCCGTGGGTCCCTGAGCCGCGCCCGTGGGTCCCTGAGCCGCGCCCGTGGGTCCCTGAGCCTGTCGAAGGGCGCCCCGCATGAGCTTGTAGATGAGGACGCTCGTGGAGTCGGAGACGACCGTCTGCCCCGCGCCCGCGCCGAGGGCGACGGCGCCGATGCGGTCGCCGAGCTCCATCGGCAGCGCCATCCACTGCTCGTCCCAGGAGCGGATGAGGCGGGTGCCCCAGTCCTCGCGCACGAACGCGGCGAGCTTCTCCGGCACGTCGCGCAGCGGGCGGCCGAGCGAGTTGCCGTCGAGGTAGGCCGTGACGCCCGGGGCCTCGACGAAGGCGTCGAGGTGGGCCGCGAGGGGGTCGGACGCGTCCAGGGCGCGGGCGGCATCGAGGAGGGCGGTGTCGGCGGAGCGGTCGGTCATGTCACACCTTCAGGTCGGCGGGGGTGAGGGGGCGGGCGGCCAGAGGATCGGCGGATCCGGGTGGCAGCAGGAGGAGGAGAGAGCGGGGATCGAGCGGGTCGACGGGCGCGAGGGCGCGGAGGAGGGCGTCGTCGTCGAGGCCAGCGGTGCGGAGGGCGGCGACCTCAGCCGGGTTCAGGTCGACGGGGGTCGGGCCGTTGCCCATGTCGGTGCCGTAGCGGACGGTGCCGCCGGCGGCGTGGAAGCGGGCGACGTTGTCGATCGCGATGGCCCGCGCGTGGGAGTCGTGGATGGCGAGGGTGCTGATCCAGGAGGTGCGGGCGGCCTGCTCCGCGATCTCCTCGTCGTCCAGGCGCTCGGAGAACGGGGCGTGGGCCAGCTGCGTCGCTCCGAGGCGGACGACGCGCTGCGCTTCGCCGGAGCCCTCCGCATGGGCGATCACCGGGAGGCCTCGGGCTGCGGCGAGGTCGGCGATCGTGCGGAAGAGGGCGTCGGAGAAGACCGGGCCGGCGGTGCTGTTGCTCGCGACCTTGACGCAGGAGACACCGGCCGCTGCCATCTCCTTGACCGCGGTCGCCGCTGCCGCGGGGTCGGCGATCTCCCGCACCGAACCCGCCGGCGCCCAGGCGCGGTCCGAGGGGTATCCACCGGGAGGCGTGAGGAACGCGCCGGCGAAGTCGACGGTTCGCAAGTCAGGAGAATCCGGCCCAGGCACACCCGGAACCGCCTCGGAAGCGCCTCCGCCGGTCGAAACTCCTGAGTTGTGAACGGCGATCCGCGCCACCGTGGACGGATCGCCGCCGAGGTCGACAACTCGTCCGAGGCGGGACGAGGCCAGGAACGCGTGGTCGACGAGCTGCAGGTGAACGTGGTGGTCCGTGAAGCCCCCGACGATGCGGCCGGAGAGGACCGGGCCCCCCGGCGCGGATGTCTCCTCACGGAGCCGGGGGCGCCCGTCCTCGCCGAGTCCGACGACGCCGTCCCGCCAGCGCTCGCCGTCGAAGAACGTCGCCGTGAGCATCAGGAACCGATCTCGGTGCGGACGGTGTAGAGCTCGGGGAAGAAGGTCAGGTCGAGGGCGCGCTGCAGGAAGCCGACGCCGCTCGACCCGCCCGTGCCGACCTTCATCCCGATGGTGCGGGACACGGTCTTGAGGTGACGGAAGCGCCAGAACTGGAAGTTGTCCTCGAGATCGACGAGGTCCTCGCAGGCCTCGTAGAGGTCCCAGTGGGTGCGCGGGTCCTGGTAGATCGCACGGATGGCAGGTACGAGGTCCGGGGTCTCGCGGTAGGGCTCCCGCACGTCGCGGTCCAGGATCTCGCGGGGGATCGGGAGGCCGCGGCGAGAGGCGTAGCGGAGGAACTCGTCGTACAGCGTGGGCTTCTCCCACTCGGCCGTGAGGAGCGCGAGGTTCGCCGGGTGGTCGCGGAAGACGCTCAGCATCTTCTCGTTCTTGTTGCCCAGCGCGAACTCGACGGCCCGGTACTGCACCGACTGGAAGCCGGACGAGTTGCCGAGGGCGCCGCGGAACTGGGCGTACTCCGTCGGGGTCAGCGTCGCGAGCACCGACCACTGCTGCGTCATCACGTCCTGGATCCGCTTGACCCTGGCGATGCGCTTGAGGGCTTCGCGCAGGTCGTCCGCCGCGAGCAGCTCCCGCGCCGAGCTGAGCTCATGCAGCAGCTGCTTCAGCCAGAGCTCCGTCGTCTGGTGCTGGATGATGAACAGCATCTCGTCGTGGTGCTGCGGGTCGCTCACCGGATGCTGTGCCGAGAGGAGCTGGTCGAGCGCGAGGTACGAGCCGTAGGTCATACGCCCGGAGAGATCCGTGACGATCCCCGACTCGAGTGCGCGTTCGTTCTCCGTGTGCATCCCGCGAACATATCACTTCCGTGCCGATCGTCACAGACATGTTATGTCCAGATCCCGCCCCGCCTGCACGACCCGGCGCCAGGGGCACGGGTATCTCCCGGATTCGGTCGTGCACCCGTGCCCGGGTCGTGCGCCCGTGCCCGGGTCGTGTACCCGTGCCGGGTCCGTCTCCACCCGTGCCGAGGTCCGCCTGCACGACCGGGGAACGGATGAACAGACGTCCGGCCGAACGAGTCGTGCCGTCGTGTCGGGATCGTGCGACCGTGGCAGCCCCGCCGGACGAAAGGGGCCGGGTCAGCGGGTGTGCGCGTCGAGGAAGGCGATGGTGTCGGCCAGGGCCTTCCGAGCCTCGGGCAGATCGAGGTGGAACTGGTACTCGTGCGGGAGGGCGGGCTCGTGCGGCGCGGGCCAGAACACCGGCGTCACATCGACGCCGAGCTCCTCCAGCCGTTTCGCCATCGGGATCGACTGCAGCCAGGTGAGTCCGTCACCGTTGCCGCCCGAGATGTACGTCGCGGGGAAGTCTGAGGTGACCCAGTCCACGGTCGACATCGTGGCGCCGGTCGAGTCCTCCGCCCAGGTCTTCGTCCCGGAGTACGCCCACATCGCCGACTTGAAGCCCCACCCCGGGACTCCGTCGAGCTCGGCCAGCGCGGCGAGGTCGTAGACGCCGCAGTTCAGCATGGTCGCGACGAGCTGGTCGGCGCGGATCGACGGGCGGATACCGAGAATCTCGGCGTAGTCCGGATTCGTGATGAGTGTGGCCATCTGGCTGGCGAGCTGAGCGCCCGCGGAGTCCCCCGCCAGCACGATGCGACGCGGGTCGACGCCCAGTTCCGCTGCGTGCGCGTCGATGTAGGCGAGGGCCCCGTCGAGCTGGTGGACGGCGAGCGGGTACACGCCCTCGGGTCCGCGGGTGTAGTTCACGCCGATGGTCGTGTAGCCCTCCGCGGCGAGGATGCGGAGGTAGGGATCGACGTCCTCCTTCGAGCCCGAGACCCAGGCACCTCCGTGGATCCACACGACAGTCGGCAACGCGCTGTCGGCGGAGGCGGGGCGGAAGACGTCCATCGTCGTGTCCGCGCCGGCATCCCCGTAGGCGATGTCCTTCCGTTCGTCGAGAGGCGTGTCCGGGACGTGCTTCGTCATCTCCGCCGCGGTCTCGTCGCCGCCCTTCGTGAACACCGAGCGGATGATCATCGCGGATGGCCACGGCGTGAGCGCCCCGATGATCGCGACGACGGCGGCGACCGCGGCGAGGACGCCCACGGCGATCTTCGTGCGACGCCAGGGCGACCGGCCGGTCTTCGCGGCCACGGTACCGGCGGTGCTGCGGGAGTCTTCCACGGCCTCAGTGTGCCAGTATCCGCCGTCGTGGACAGGGAATGACCAGCGTCGTCAATCGGCGAGGCTCGCGATGAGGCGCCGGAGGCCGTAGTCGAATGCGCGGTCGACGTCACCGCCGAGTCGGAACGCCCCGGACAGCTCCATCTGCAGGAATCCGGTGGCCCAGGCGGTGAAGAGGCGTGCGGCGTCGAGGGCGTCCGCCTCGCCGACCGCGGTGGTGCAGGCACGGATGATGGGAGCGGCGGAGCGTTCCAGAGTCTGATGGGAGACCGCGGTGTTGAACATGAGGCGGAAGCCCTCCGGGTGCGCGTGAGCGAAGGTGCGATAGGTCCGGGCGAGGGTGGAGAGGTCGTCGCCCGCCGCCTCGAGCTGGGTCGCGAGGGCATCGACGGAGGCCGTGGCGACCGCGACACGCAAGGCTTCACGATCCCGCACGCGCTTGTAGAGGGAGGGGGCACGCACGCCCACACGCTCCGCGACCGCCTGCATCGTGAGTCCCGCAGGGCCGTTGGCCTCGAGGATCTCCTGGCCGGCCGCGACGATGGCATCGATCGATGTGCGTTCGGGGGTGGGCACGGATCCTCCTCGATGGCTATTGACAGTAGCCATGATAGCTACGTAACGTAGCCATCGCAACCGCCCGAGAGGATCATCATGAAGCTCGCTCCCCACCTCCACCGCCTCGGCAACGACATCGTCGCCTCGTATCTCATCGACCTGCCCGAGGGCATCACCCTCGTCGACGCCGGGTTGCCCGGGCACTGGAACGACCTTCAGCGAGAGCTCGCCGTGATCGGCCGACCGCTGTCCGACATCCGCGGACTCGTGCTGACCCACGGCGACAGCGACCACATCGGTTTCGCGGAACGGCTGCGCCGCGAGGCCGGCGTTCCGGTCTACATCCACGGCGCCGATGCTCACCGCGTGCGTACAGGGGAGAAGCCGAAGACTCCGATGGGCCCTGCACGGCCCGGTCCGATGCTCGGCTTCCTCGCCTACGGTCTCCGCAAGAGCGCCCTCCGCACGCGCCACGTCACCGAGGTCTCCGAGGTCGCGGACGGTGATGTGCTCGACCTCCCCGGGGCTCCGGTCGTCGTGGGGCTTCCGGGGCACTCGCCGGGGAGCATCGCGGTGCATGTCCCGGCGGTCGGCGCGGTATTCGTCGGCGATGCCCTGACCACGCGGCATGTGCTCACGGGGGAGGAGGGCGCGCAACCCGCCCCGTTCACCGACGAGCCCACGGAAGCCCTGGCCTCGCTCGACCGCCTTGCGGCACTTGACGCCGCGTGGGTCCTCCCCGGTCATGGTGCTCCCTGGCGCGGAACTCCCGCCGACATCGCCGCCGCGGTCCGCGCCCACGCCTGACCCGCTGCCCCTGCCGAGCTCAAGAACGCTCCTCCCCGCGGCTGCCGAGGTGCGCTTCGCGTCCCGCCCGAACGCCACACCCCAGTGCCGGATCGATACCGCACCGCAGTCGCGCGGCGGAGGTGCGTTTCGCGTCCCGCGACGGACACTCCGCGCGGGATCGAAACCGTTCCCGATGGACCCTCTCGAGGAGTGGAATCCGTCCCGCGGCCGGACTGCACCTCGTGCCGGGATCGAAAACGGGCCGGATGGGGCGCGCGAAGGTGCGATTTCCGTCCCGCACGGGCGCGGGGCCGGGGGCACGGGCACGGATGGGGCCGGGTCAGGGAGAGAGGAGGGTGGCGGTGTCGGTCACGGTGATCTGCGGGGGATACAGGCTCATGACCTGGACGGCGGCGGCGTGGTTCCCGGCCGTGGAGCCGGCGCAGGCGTCGGCGGCGAGCGTCACCCGTGCTCCGGCATCGGCGGCGGCGAGAGCGGTGGACACGACGCAGCAGTCCGTCGACACCCCCGCCAGCACGATACGGCCACCGTGCCCGACGATCGCCTCGAGCTCCGGGCCCCACTTGCCGAACGTGGGCAGGTCGACGGTCGGATGAGGAGACAGGCCTTCCGCCTCGGGGACCAGTGCATAGAGCGCGTCGTCGGCGGACCGGTCGGCGAACGGCCACGCCGCGAAGTACTCGCCCCAGGAGGTGGAGCGGTCGGCCGTCGGAAGCCACCGGGTCACGAGCACGCGCTCGCCGAAGGCCTCCGCGAGCCGACGGATGTTCGCCATCGCCTCAGCGAAGAACGGCGAGCCCCAGGCGGAGTCGGGCGACGCGAAGATCACCTGCGGATCGATCACCACGAGCCAGCTCTCGGTCCCTGAGCCTGCCGGCTCCTGGGTTCCTGAGCCTGCCGCCTTCTCGGTCCCTGAGTCTGCCGCCTCCCGGGTCCCTGAGCCTGTCGAAGGGCTCACGACTCCTGCCGCCGGATCTTCCCCGCCCGGGCGAACCAGGTCACGAGGAACGACAGCACCAGCGCCACGAACACCCCGAGGTTCGCGTACGCCCAGTCCCCGTCCGTCCCGCCGACGAGGAACAGGAGGTACCCCTGCCAGTTGTTCCACGGCGCGGCGTCCGCGAAGCCGTTGAGGACGAGACCCCAGCCGATCACGCTCGCGACGACCATGGTGCCGATGGACGTCCAGTCCCAGGCGCCGTAGCGTCCGCGGCTGTCGAAGAGGGCCTCGTCGTCATAGTCCTTGCGACGGCGCAGGATGTCGGCGATGAGGATGCCGGCCCAGGAGGCCAGCGGCACGCCGAGGGTGATGAGGAAGCTCTGGAACGGGCCGAGGAAGTCGGTCGCGAAGAACACCACGAAGATGGTGCCCGCCGTGAGGATCGCGCCGTCGATCGCCGCCGCCGACGGCCGCGGGATGCGGATGCCGAGGCTGAGCAGGGTCAGGCCGGAGGAGTAGATGCCGAGCACCGCGCCGGAGACGAGCGCGAGCACGGCCGTGAACAGGAACGGCACGAGGACCCACACCGGCAGGATGCTCGCCAGCGCGCCGATCGGGTCCGCGGCGATCGCGTCCATGAGCTCGGCGTCCGATCCCGCGAGGAGCAGACCGAAGACGACGAGGATGACCGGTGCCACCGAGCCGCCGATCGTGTTCCAGGCGACGATCGCCCCGTCGGACGCGGTGCGCTTCTGGTAGCGCGACCAGTCCGCGGCGATGTTGATCCACCCCAGTCCGAACCCGGTCATCACCATCACGAGCGCGCCGACGACCTGGCCGATGCCGCCGTCGGGACGGGCCATCACCGCAGCGAGGTCGATACTCGGCGCCGCGAGGATGATGTACACCACCGTCACGACGCCCGTGATCCAGGTCAGCACCGACTGGAGCCGCATGATCGTGTGGTAGCCGAGCACCGAGGCGGCGACGATGAGTGCCGCGACGATCACGGTCGCGAGGATCTTCAGCCAGAGGCTGTCCCCGTCGCCGCCGAGCTGCGTGATGACCGTCGCCGTCGCCAGTACCGCCATGATCGCGAGGAAGGTCTCCCAGCCGATCGACGTGAGCCAGGACACGATCCCGGGGACCTTCTGCCCCTGGACGCCGAACGCGGCCCGGGAGAGCACCATCGTCGGCGCCGACCCCCGCTTGCCCGCGATCGCGATGAGTCCGCACAGCAGGAATGACACGACGATGCCGACGACTGAGACCAAAGTCGCCTGCCAGAAGGAGATGCCGAAGTCGAGCACGAACGAGCCGTAGGACATCCCGAACACCGAGACGTTCGCCGCGAACCACGGCCAGAACAGGTCGCGGGGCGTGGCGGTCCGCTCGGACTCGGGGATGATCTCGATGCCTGCGCGCTCGATGAGAGCCGGCCTGATGTCGGTCATCCTCACATCCTGGCACTCCGCGAGCGCACTCGTGACGTGGATCAGGGCACCGCGCCGGGCGCGCGGCTCAGCCGGCGAAGAAAGCCCCGGCCACGCGCGTCAGGTCGTGCAGGTCCGAGACCCCGGCGAGCTCGCGCGCGGAGTGCATCGAGAGGATGGGGATCCCCACGTCGACCGTGCGGATGCCGAGCCGTGTCGCGGTGATCGGTCCGATGGTCGAGCCGCACGGCACGCTGTTGTTCGAGACGAACTCCTGCGTCACCACCCCGGCCCGATCGCACCAGTTCCGCCAGGACGCGGCGCCGACCGCATCGGTCGCGTAGCGCTGGTTGGCGTTGAGCTTGAGGATGGGCCCGGAGCCGAGCACGGGCTGAACGACGGGGTCGTGTCGGCCGACGTAGTTCGGGTGCACGGAGTGCCCGACGTCGCTGGACAGGCACCACGACGACGCGTACGCCTGGCGGCGGGCGGAGCCGTCGGCCCCGAGCCCTGCGTAGAGCCGCTCCAGCACATCCTCGAGGAAGGGGCCCGCGGCGCCGGAGCGCGACTCGGAGCCGAGCTCTTCGTGGTCGAACGCGGCGAGGATCGCGACGGGGGCTCCCGCCTCGGGCTCATGGGCCGCGAGGGCCACCACGCCCGCGTGCACGGAGGCGAGGTCGTCGAGCCGGCCGGAGGCGAAGAACGCGTCGTCCTTGCCGAACACCGCGCCCCGCGCGGCATCGGCGACGACGACGTCGTAGCCGCGGATCTCTGCGGGGTCCACGGCGGCGGATGCCGCGAGCTCGGCCAGCACGTCGGCCTCGGTCGGGTCGCCGAGACCCCACACCGGCTGCGTCTCGGTCTGCTTGTCGAGCGCGAGGCCGTTGTTGACCCCCCGATCGAGGTGGATGGCGAGCTGGGGGAGGCGCAGCAGGGCTCCGGTGTCGGCGAGGACGACCCGACCGTCGGCGAGGGCGAGCCGGCCGGCGAGGCGCAGCTCCCGGTCGAGCCAGGAGTTCAGCAGCGGACCGCCGTACACCTCGACGGCGGCCTGCAGCCAGCCGCGGGCTCCGGTGGTCGGCTGTGGCTTGAGCTTGAAGCCGGGGGAGTCGGTGTGCGCCCCGAACACCTGCACGGGCGTCGTGGCGGTCGCCCCCTCCGGCACCACCCACGCGATCGTCGCGCCGTCGCGCACGACGAGGTACCGGCCTCCGGGCCGCGCGGGCCAGGCGTCCTCCTCCTGCAACCGTGTGAATCCGGCCTCCTCCAGACGGCGGGCCGTCTCGGCGGCTGCGTGATAGCTCGACGGGGAGGCGGCGACGAAGTCGGCGAGGTCCTCGGCGTGGGCGAGGGCGTCCGGGGTGACGGGCATGGCGTGACCTTCCTGCGCGGGGTGTCCTTCGAGCGTAGTCGCGCCCCGTCACGCACCCCGTCTCGCGGCCTTCCCGGTCGGGGATAGGGTGGTGGCGATAGCGCCTAGGGTTCCGGGGTCCGCACCCGTCTGGTCCGAGCGGCGCCACGGTCCTCCTCCGCAGGAGGGTCGTCATCTGACAGGACAAAAGCCCGGAGGACCCGATTCGTCGCGCCCGCGGCGGAGGGAAGGGTCTGCCGTGTCCGCCGTCGCTCTCGTCCTCGTCCTCGCCGCCGCGATCGCCCACGCGTCCTGGAACGTCATCGCGCACGGCATCAGCCGCGCCGGCTCGCCGTTCCTGTGGTGGGGTGCCGTCGCCAGCACGGTCGTCTGGATCGGGGCCGTACCGTTCACGGGCGGACTCGGTGCGGCCGACCTCGGCTCGTTCGCGCTCGGAGTCTCCGTCTCCGCGGTCCTGCACGTCGCCTACATGGCCGTGCTGCAGCGCGGCTACCGGGAGGGCAGTCTGTCGACGGTCTACGCGACGGCGCGGGGCACCGGGCCTTTCCTCTCGGTCATCGTCGCCGTGCTCCTGCTGGGGGAACGCCCCTCGGCCCTGGCGCTCGTCGGCGTCGCCGCGGTGATCGTCGGGGTCGTCGCGATCGGGTTCGTCGACCGCCGGCCGACAGGGAGCGGGCGCCGCATCGACCCCGGTCTGCTGTTCGGCGCCCTCACCGGCGTGGCGATCGCGGTCTACACGATCTGGGACGCCCACGCCGTGCGCGAGTGGGAGCTGTCACCCGTGGCGTTCATGGTCGGCACCACGCTGCTGCAGGTGCCGTTCTACTCCGTGGCGGTGCGCGGACGATGGGGTGCGGTCGTGGCGCTGGGGCGCACGCAGTGGCGCCGCATCCTGGCCTTCGGCATCCTGTCGCCGCTGTCCTACATCCTCGTGCTGACCGCCATCCAGATCGCTCCCGTGGCCCTCGTCGCACCGCTGCGGGAGGTCAGCGTCGTGCTCGTGAGCCTGTTCGGCGCCTTCGTCCTGCGCGAGTCCCGGCCGGGATGGCGGATCGGCGCCTCGCTGATCGTCCTCGTCGGGATCGTGCTGCTCGCGCTCTGAGGCCGCGGCTCAGCGGAAGGTGACGAGTCCGGCGTGGGCGGCCGTGACGAGGATCTGCACGCGGTCGCGCAGGTGCCACTTCGACATCATGCGGCCGAGGTGGGCCTTCACCGTCCCCTCGGAGACGATGAGCGCCTTCGCGATCTCGGCATTGGACATGCCCTTCGCGAGGCACTGGAGCACCTCCTCCTCGCGCTCGGTGAGCGGTTCGAGGGTCTCCGCGGCTGCGGTGGGAGTGGAGTCGCGCACGTGGCGGATCAACATCGACGCGATGCGGGGCGACAGCGAGCTCGCTCCGGCGAACACCTCGCGAACACCCGTGACGATCTCCTCCGCGCTGGAATCCTTCAGCAGGTAGCCGGAGGCGCCGGCGCTCAGCATGGGCAGCACGGTGTCGCTGCCGTCGAGCGTGGTGACGGCGAGGATGCGGACGTCCGGCCATCGTTCGGCGATCGCCGCGGTCGCTTCGATGCCGTTCATCTCCGGCATCTGGACGTCCATCATCACGACGTCCGGCTTCTCGCGCTCGACCGTCGTGAGGGCCTCCAGGCCGTCCTCCGCCTGCGCCACGACCGTGATCTCGGGCGCGCGCGACACGAAGTGCGACAGCGCGGAGCGGACCAGAGGATCGTCATCGACGATCACGACGCGGATTTCCTGCATGGAGGAAGCCTAACGGCGTGAAGCGGGCGCTCTGAGGATGTAGACCTTTGGCTATCGAGGTCTGGACGAAGGCCAGATGTGCGCTCCGCGCGCCGCCGAGAAGATGAATACAGACATCGACAAACGGCACTAGAACGGAGGTGAATGTAATGACTTTCTGGCAGCAGGTTGGCAAGCTTTTCGGTTTCACTCGCTAGGATAGCTGGCGAATAGGAGACAGTGCACCATGGCCTTAGACCAGTCAAAACGGGCGGTGCCTGATATTTTCCGACTCGCACGCGGCGAACGCCTCACACGCGTAGAGAGCATCGTCATCCTCGCGATCATCAGCGTGATGGTTGCGATCGACGTCTTCACTCTTTTCACGGACCCCACCGTGAATCCCCTCGCCTCCGCGGTGAGCATCGCCTCGACTCTCGCTACCGCTCTGTTCCTCTGGTCGCCTCTGATCGCCACCTGTGCGATCGGCATCGTTCTGGTGGCCTCGTTCTTCACGGGGACCGAATCGCAGGTCCTCATCACCGCCGCCCTGGCGTCTGCGCTGGTCATGCGCCTGGGGTGGACCCCTCTTGTCCTCTCCTACACGGGAGTCTTTCTCGTCGCTGCGTCCGTCATGGCGTACGGCGACTCGGACGTCCCGGTCAACGTCGGCATCTACCTGATCGCGGCCACCGTCGCCGGGGCCATCGGCCTCGGACTCCGGCTGGCCTTCGACCGCGGACGTCGCCTCGAGCACGAGCTGGAGGCAGCGGCTGAGCAGGAACGGGAAGCCGTCCTCGCCGAGCGACGATGGATCGCCGGCGAGCTGCACGACAGCATCGCGCACCACCTCACCGTGGTGTCGCTGCACGTACAGATGCTCGAAGACCCCGACGCCAGCGATGGCTCCCGGGAGGCGATCCGCGTCGCCGCCCGCAAGGCCATGACAGACCTCCGTTTCGTGATCGACCTCGCCGACGACGGCCCGCGCGCTGCGGGCATGCCGACCGGTGACCTCGTCGCCGCGGTCGAGGAAGCGCGGACCGAATTCGAAGCGGCCGGGCACGACGTCATCCTCGACGGCGACCCCGGCGACGAGCGCATTCCCCGCGCGGTCGAGATCGTGCTCGCGCGCATCGTGCGCGAGTCGGCCACGAACGTCCTGAAGTATGCCGGCCCCGGAACCGTCGAGATCCGTCTCGCGGTGGACGACGACAAGGCGCACCTCTCACTGCGCAGTCCGCTCCCCACGACGCCGCGTCGGGAGCTCTCCTCCAGTCGGACCGGCCTGGGGCGGATGGCCGAACGCGTGATGGGCGCCAGCGGCGAGTTCAGCGCCGGGGAGGTGGACGGACACTGGCTCGTGTCCGCCGTGTTGCCGGTGGTCTGAGCCCCGCGTATCCTGAGACGACGCCCGTGATTCCGCCCCCGAGGCCGTAGACGAAAGTCTACGAGTGTCTCGACATTCGGCACTTCAGAGGCTTCGCGGCGCCGACATATCCTGAAGGCTCCCCAGATAAAGCGTCCCCAGCGCTGCGATCGCGGGCGCGATCTTTCTGGCTTCTTACACTCCCGCGCCCGCGGTCGCGAATCTGTCTCCGGCCTCAGCCGCCCACTGCTCTCATGTAGTGTCCGTCCGTGGATATCCCGGACGCCGCCACGGTGAAGCGCACCACCTCGCTGAGGTAGCGGTCCTCCGATGCCTCGAAGATGCGCCCCTCGGCGTCCCGCGACGTGCGCGTGAGCCGCAGGATGGGCGTTCCTCGCGGCACGCGGAGAAGCGCGGCGTCCTGATCGTCGGCGGCGACCGCGTCGATGACGTGCTGCAGCGCGACGATCGGATGCCCGACCGACGCGAGGTACTCCGTGATCGACACCGCGTCGAGGTCGATTTCGAACAGCCGACGGCCGACGTCCTCGGTGTACGCGAGGCGCTCCAGCATCGTGGGACGGCCGTCGAGGAGCCGCAGGCGCACCACGCTCACGATGGTGTCGTCGCGTCCGACACCCAGCGCCGGGCCGAGATCGCCCGCGCGCCGCAGACTCAGCTCCTGTGTCTGCGCGCCAGGGGTGACGCCGAGGTCGCGCGCCCATCGGGTGAACGGGACGGAGACGTCCACGGCCTGATTCGCTTTGCGCGCCACCACGCGCGCCGGCCGGCCGCGGGTCGTCTCGATGAGGCCTTCCGCGCGAAGGGCCGCCAGCGCGTTGCGGATCGGACCGCGCGACGTGCGCCAGTGCTCCGCGAGCTCGGCTTCCGTGGGCACGTCATCGCCGGGGCGGAGCGTGCCGTCCGCGATCCGCGAACGGAGGTCGTCGGCGATCTGGGTGTACACAGCTTCGGCCACATAGGTACATTACTTCGTCCGGTCACAGGGTCGCGAGGGTGTTGTGGCGCTGTTCATCCAGGCGAATGGCGGGTGAACGCCGACTGAACTCTTCTGAGATAGGTATACATCTCAGCGAGGCTGCTGGGAGAGTCGTCCGTGGATCACTCCTCCCACCCTGAAAGGTCCTCATGAAGCTCCGCGCTCTCCCCGCCCTCGCCGGCGCTGCGATCCTCGCGTTCGGCCTCGCCGCCTGCTCCGGATCGGCCGATGCCACCGACGCCCCCGGCGACGCACAGTCGGCCGGTGGATTCGCCGTCGACGAGAACACCCTCGTCTTCGGCGTCGTCCCCGACTCGGTGGACACCGAGACGAACTACCAGCCGCTCATGGACTACATCGCCGAGGTCACCGGCAAGACCGTCGAGTACCACGAGTCCACCGACTACGCCGCGCTCATCGAGGCCGCCGTCGCCGGGAAGGTCGACGTCGCCTCGTTCTCCGGATTCACCTACGTCACCGCGACCAACAACGGCGCGAAGCTCACCCCGATCTCGTCCATCGTCACCGAGGAGGGCCAGGAGCCCGGCTATTACTCGCAGGCGATCGTCCCGGCGGACAGCGACATCTCCAGCCTCGAGGACTTCGCGGGCAAGAAGGTGTGCTTCGTGGACCCCTCGTCCACCTCCGGCTACCTCTTCCCGTCGTACAACCTCATCGAGGCGGGCGTGGACCCGAAGTCCGACATCACCCCCGTGTTCGCGGGCAAGCACGACGTGAGCGTGCAGAAGGTCGGCGAGGGCGTCGAGTGCGAGGCCGGTTTCGCCGAGGACTCCGAGGTCGAGAAGTCCGACAAGGTGAAGGTCATCGCCGAGACCATGGTCCCGGGTGCTCCGCTCGTCTACTCCTCGTCCCTGCCGGATGACGTGGCGAAGCAGCTCGTCGACGCCCTCGGCGAGGTCACGATCGACGACATCATCGCGGCGGGCATCGACAGCGCGGACTCCGACGCGTTCCGCAGCGTGTTCTTCGCCACCAAGCCGGTGGACGACGCCTACTACGACCTCATCCGCGACATCTGCGCCGAGACCGAAGCCGAGCAGTGCCAGGGCTGACGCCCCGCGCCTGACGACAGGAGAAGCCATGACCGCGGCATCCGACACCCTCATCCGCCTCGCCGGCGTCACCAAGACCTTCGGCAGCACCACCGCCCTGAAGGACGTCACGCTCGAGGTGGCGCGGGGAGAGATCGTCGTGCTGCTCGGGCTCTCCGGTTCCGGCAAGTCCACGCTGCTGCGCCATCTCGACGGCCTGGAGCTCCCCAGCTCCGGGTCGGTCGCGGTGCTCGGCGCATCCGTTCCCTCGACGAAAGGTCGGGCGCTGCGGGAACTCCGCAGCAGCGTGGGCTTCATCTTCCAGCAGTTCGAGCTCGTGCCCTCCCTGACCGTTCTGGAGAACGTGCTGACCGGATCGCTGTCGCGGATGCGCGGCCCGCGGCTCGGGCTGTGGAGCTACCCCCGCGCCGCGAAGCTGACCGCGCTGGAGCATCTCGACCGCGTCGGCCTCCTCGACCGTGCCTATCAGCGCAGCGACACCCTGTCCGGGGGTCAGCAGCAGCGGGTGGCGATCGCCCGGGCGCTCATGCAGAAGCCGGCGATCCTCCTCGCCGACGAGCCCGTCGCCTCGCTCGATCCGGAGTCGAGCGAGCAGGTGATGGCCCTCATCCGCGAGATCGCCGCCGACGAAGGACTCACTGTCGTGTGCAGCCTCCACCAGGTCGACCTCGCGATCAGCTGGGCCGACCGGATCGTGGGTCTCCGACACGGCGAGGTCGTCCTGGACACCCCGACGGACGGACTCTCCAAAGCCGAGGTGATGGAGATCTACGGCCGCGTCGCGACGACGACGGCGGAGATCCGTGCCGTGCAGGTGGAGCTCGTCGACGCCGTGACCGCGGTGGGGGCGTCATGACGGCGGTGGGGGCGTCGACACGGGGCGCTTCGACAGGCTCAGCGACCCAGGGCGGCGGCTCAGCGACCCAGGGCGGCGGCTCAGTGGCCCGGGGTGGCGGGAGCGTCGCGGAGCGGGCGCCGAAGCGGCCGCTGTCCGCGGAGCGCATCGCAGCGGGACTCACTCTCCTCGTCCTCGTCGTGCTCGGCATCCTCGCGGTGCGCGACGTGGGGATCTCGATCCCGGCGATGGTCCAGAGCTGGGGCAACGCCGAGAACTTCCTCGGCCGCGTCGGCGGGCTCTCCTTCCCCGCGCCGGCCGACCTCGCCTGGCTCATCGCGCTGACCGTCGGCCTCGTGCTCGTCGGCACGCTGCTCGCGGCCGTGCTCTCCGTGCCCATCGCCTACCTCGCCGCCGCCAACACCACCCCGGGCGCGGGCTGGCGCGCGGCCGCCCGATTCATCGGCGTCCTCACCCGCGCGCTCCCGGACGTGGTGCTGGCCATGGCGTTCGTGCTCATGTTCTCGCTCGGCACGCTGCCCGGCATCCTCGCCATCGGCATCCACTCGATCGGCATGATCTCCAAGATGTTCGCGGACGCCATCGAGCAGATCGACGAAGGGCCACGTCTCGCGATCCGCGCCGCGGGGGGCTCGAAGCTGCAGGAGTTCACGGCGGGCATCCTCCCGCAGGTGCTGCCGAGCTGGGTGGCCACAGTGCTGCACCGCAACGACATCAATCTGCGCGGGAGCGTCGTGCTCGGCTACGTGGGCGTCGCCGGCCTCGGGCTCGAGATGTCCTACGCCTTCAAGTCGCTGAACTACGGCAAGGGCCTCGGGATCGCGCTCGTGATCTTCGTGCTCTGCATCGTGATGGAGATCGTCTCGAGCACGGTGCGCGGCGCGATGCTCGGCGAGCAGAAGCAGACGCGGTCCTGGATGGACCGGATCGTGCATCCGCGCATGCGCCGGCGGCCGTCCGCCTCCGCCGCCGATCGCCCCGCGTGGGCGGAGAGCCCGCAGACCGCGGTGCGCCGTCCGTGGACCGCCCAGCGGGTGCGTCACACGGCCGCCGGGATCGTCGCGGTCCTCGTCGTGGTCGGCAGCGTCGTCGTGAGCCAGATCACCTGGTCGGATCTCTTCACCTTCTGGGCGAAGCTGCCCGACGTCGCCGCCCGGTTCTGGCCGCCGTCGTTCGGCAGCTACGACACGGTCGCGATGCTGGAGGCCATGCGGGAGACCGTCGCGATCGCGCTCGCGGCCACCGTCCTCACCCTCCTGCCGTCGCTGCTGCTCGGCTCGTTCGCCGCGCGCAACGTGGCCCCGCATGCCGCAGGGCGCGGCACCGCCCGTCTGCTCCTCGTGGGCATCCGCGGCATCCCGGAGCTGATCCTCGCCATCGTCCTCGTCGTCATCACGGGTCTCGGCGCGCAGGCCGGCGTCATCGCTCTCGCGATCGGCGGGATCGGACTGCTCGGCAAGCTCATCGCCGACTCCTTCGAGGAGGTCGACCGCGGGCCCGAGCGCGCTCTGCGGGCGGTGGGCGCCACCCGGATGCAGACGTACACGTCGGCCACGCTGACGCAGGGCACCCGCGCGCTCATCGGGCACAGCTTCTACATGCTCGACACCAACATCCGCGCAGCCACGATCCTCGGCATCGTCGGCGGCGGCGGGGTCGGCTACTACCTGCTGAACGCCAGCCAGGGCTCGCGCTACGAGACGGTGACCGCGATCGTGCTGATGATCCTCGTGACCGTGCTCGCCGTCGAGGGGCTCGCGATGTGGATGAGGAAGGTGTTCCGATGAACGGGGCGAAGCAGAACCCCGACGTCGTCGTCGTCGGTGCAGGCATCGTCGGACTCGGGGCCGCGTACGCGGCCGTGCGCCGGGGGCTCCGCGTCGTCGTGGTCGACCGCAGCGCGGCCCCGACCGGCGCCACGATCCGGAACTTCGGTCACCTCTGCATCGGCGCGCAGGGCGGGGAGGCGCGGCGATACGCGGATGCCTCGCGCGATCTCTGGCTGCAGCTCGCCAGGGACGCGGGCTTCTGGATCCGAGAGTCGGGCACGCTCGTCGCGGCCCGGCATGAGGACGAGCTCGCCGTGATGACCGCGGCGGCGCAGGACGGCGGCATCCGGATGCTGGAGGCCGATGAGCTCCTCCGCCGTGCCCCGCTGCGTCGGGACGGCCTCGTCGGCGGCGCCCTCATCGAGGCCGACCTGCAGACGGACCCGCGGACCGCGGCGACGGCCATCGTGCGGCACCTGACGGCCCGGGGCGTCGAGTTCCGCTTCCGCACCGCGGTGACGGCGCTCGGCGCAGGGCGGGTGGAGACCACGCGCGGTGGGATCGACGCCGGGGCCGTCGTGGTGGCGGTCAACCACGACATCGATCAGCTCCTGCCCGAGGTCGCCGAACGCCACGGCGTGATGCGCTGTGCGCTCGACATGATGCGGGCGGCGGTCTCGTTCCCGCGACCGCTGACCGCGCCCCTGCTGACCGGCTGGTCCCTCATCCGGTACGGGCGGTTCGCCGATGGACCGGAGGCCCGAGTCCTGCGCGAGCGTCTGCACGCCGAGCGCCCCGACCTCGCGGCCCTCGACCTCAACCAGATGTACACGCAGCTTCCCGACGGCACGCTCATCTTGGGCGACTCGCATGCCACCGCCGCCGCCCCCTCGCCGTTCCAGCCCGAGGCCGCGTTCACCGCGTTCCTCAGCGAGGCCGAGGCCCTGTTCGAGTGGGGTGCACCGCGGGTCATCGAGCGGTGGCAGGGCGTGTACGCGAAAGCCCACGGCGAGTTCCTCGTCGACCGCGGAGACGACGGTGCGCTCGTGCTCGCCGCCACCACCGGCATCGGCATGACCTGCGGCCTCGGGCTCGCCGACCTGCACCTCACCGCCGCCCTCGGCGGCACCCCTGCTCTGGAAGGAACCCCATGACCACTCCCATCGAACTCGTCGTCCTCGACATGGCCGGCACCACCGTCGTGGACGACGGCGTGGTGGAGCAGGCGTTCCAGCGCGCCGCCGAACGCACCGGCGTCGCCGCACGGCTGCCCTGGGACGATGCCCTCGGCTATGTCAGGAAGACCATGGGACAGTCCAAGCTCGATGTCTTCCTGCACCTGGCCGACGGCGATGCGGTCGCGGCACGGCAGGCCACCGCGGCGTTCGAGGCCGCGTACGCCGAGATCGTCGCCGAAGACGGCGTCGCGGAGATCCCCGGGGCGGCGGACGCGATCCAGGGCTTGAAGGACGCCGGGCTCACCGTCGCACTGACCACCGGGTTCGCGCCGGTCACCCGACAGGCGATCCTCGACGGCCTCGGGTGGGGAGGGCTCATCGACCTCGCGCTCTCCCCGGTCGACGCCGGCCGCGGACGCCCCGCGCCCGACCTCGTCCTCACCGCCCTTCTGCGCACGGGAGCGTCCGCGGTGCAGGCTGTGGCCGTCGCCGGCGACACCGTGAGCGACGTCGAGTCGGGCCGCCGCGCGGGTGCCGGTTTCGTCGCAGGAGTGCTCACCGGCGCCCACGATCGCGCGGCTCTGAGCGGAGCGGGCGCCCACGCCGTGCTCCCCGACGTCACGGCGCTGCGGGGGGCTCTGGCCCAGCGAGAGCTCCTTCCCGCTGCCGTCGCCTCCGTCTGAGAGTCGAGTCATGGGAACGCTGCTGATCCGCCCGCCCGGACACCGGAGGGACGTCGCGCTGCGCCCCGCGGCCACCGCGATGGTCTGGGTCGGCGAAGGGCATCCGCACGAGACGATCGCGGTCCCGGGGGTCGCGCTCGGCGATCAGGACGTGCTCGTCGCCGTGGAGATGTCCACGATCTGCGGGTCGGACGTGCACACCGTGCAGGGGCGCCGGTCCGCGCCGGCGCCGCTCGTCCTCGGGCACGAGAGCGTCGGTCGCGTCCTCGCGATGGGCGATGACGGTGCGGACGCGGTGGACGGCACGCCGCTGCGGATCGGCGACCGTGTGGTGTGGTCGGTGACGGTGTCGTGCGGCACCTGCGACCGTTGTCGGCGCGGCCTCACGCAGAAGTGCCGTGTTTTCGGCAAGTACGGCCACGACCGTGTCGGCGCCCACGGCGACCTGACAGGGGCGTTCGCCAGCCACGTGCAGCTGCGGGCGGGCACCGCGATCGTGCGCGTGCCGGAGGCGCTGCCCGCTGCGGTGCTGGCGCCTGCCGCCTGCGCGACAGCGACCGCGTGGGCCGCGGTGGCGCGTGCCGCCCGTGACATCGACCTCGACGGCGCCGCGGTGCGCATCCACGGCGCGGGTCTCGTGGGGATCAGTGCCGCCGCGATCGCCGCCGAGCACGGTGCCGTCGTCGAGGTGCGCGATCCGGACGACGACCGGCGCGCCTTCGCCTCCCGGTTCGGGGCCACCGCGCTCGATCGTGACCCGGACGTGGTGATCGAAGCCTCAGGGCATGCCGTCGGGGAGGCCCTCGCGGGCGTCGCCGTCGGCGGGACGGCGGTCCTCGTCGGCAGCGTGTTCCCTGCAGCCCCGGTCCCGCTGGACGCGGAGAATCTCGTCCGCCGACTCATCACGGTCGCGGGGGTACACAACTACGGTGCCGACGATCTCGCGGCAGCGGCGTCGTTTCTCGCGGGGCGCGGGCGCGCGTATCCGTTCGGCGAGGCCGTGGGGGCGGTGCGATCGCTCCTCGACATCGACGCCGCCCTCACCGAGGCGACAGCGCCGGGAGCCCCGCTGCGGGTCGGCCTCGTGCCGGGGCGCTGAGCTCTCAGTCGGACCCGGTGCGCCGGGGCCCCGCAGGGTGCAGCCCCTCGGCGTGGAAGGCGAGCAGTCGCACCGCGGCGTCGACGCTCGCCGACAGGATCTCGTCCGGATCGCCGGTCAGCGCCAGCCTCCGGTGCCCCGCGTCGTCGGCGGTCGCCCAGCCCAGGTAGACCGTGCCCGCGGGGTGACCGCCCTCCGGACCCGGCCCGCCCACGCCGGTGGTGGAGACGCAGATGTCGGCGTCGAAGAGCTCCCGCGCTCCCGCGGCGAGCTGCTCGGCGCAGGCCGCGGAGGTGGGGTCCGTCCCCGGGGTCAGCCCCAGCACCCGCTCCTTCACCTCCGTGAAGTACGCGACGATGCCGCCGGCGAACCAGCCGGAGGCCCCCTCGCCGGCGCCGATCGTGTTCGCGAGGCGTCCGGACGTGAGCGACTCGGCCACGCTCACGCGCAGGCCTCGGCTGCGGGCGAGCTCGCCGAGGCGTTCGAGGTCGGGGGTCTCGTTCGGTGCGGTCATCGGGCGCTCCTCTCATCGGTTCCGCCAGGCTACGGGTGCCGCGGAGCCCTGATGGAGGGGATTGACAACCGTGGCCGCGTCAAGCCCCTGGAGGGCACTCATCCTGCGCGCCATCGTCGGACCGTGGTCACACCGACGAAGGAGGCGGACATGGCGGAGGATGCGCGCGACACCGCGGGAATGCGGGCAGTCTTCTGGATCTGGGCGGGGATCATCGGCGTCGGTCTCGCCGTGATGATCGGCCTACCGCTGGGAGGGCGATGACGATGCGCTCGCGGATCAAGGACCACGCCCTCAGCCTCTTCTTCCTCGCGCTGTTCGCGCTCGCGCTCGGGGGCCAGGCGCTCGCGGGCTACCTCCGCAACAACGAGGAGCTCCTCGACCACGGGCAGCGGGCGATCGGCTTCGGGGACTTCCTCTGGTCGTCCGACTTCGCCGTCGACGTCGCCGAGAACTGGCAGTCGGAGTTCCTGCAGTTCTTCCTCTTCATCGCTGCGACGATCTGGTTCGTGCAGAAGGGATCGCCGGAGTCGAAGAAGCCCGGCGATGAGGGGCCGGGCAGCGATGCGGATCAGCTCGTCGGCCCGCACGCCCGCCCGGATTCGCCGCGGTGGGCCCGGGCGGGCGGATGGCGAGCCGCCGTGTTCGGCAACTCGCTGCTGATCGTGATGGGGGCGGTGTTCGTGCTGTCCTGGTTCGCGCAGTCGCTCGCCGGCACGGTCGTCATGAACGAGGAGAACGCGATGCACGGCGTCGCCGCGATCACCTGGGCCGACTACGTGACCAGCTCGGACTTCTGGGACCGGACGCTGCAGAACTGGCAGTCCGAGTTCCTCGCGGTCGGGACGATGGTCGCGTTCGCGATCTACCTCCGGCAGCGGGGGTCAGCGGAGTCCAAGCCCGTCGGCACCCCGCACCATCAGTCGGCCTTGGAGTCCGATTGAGAGAGCTCGTCGTTGACGTCGGCCTGCGAGAGCCGCTCGTCGTCGGCGTCGTAGCCCGGACGCGCCTCCTGCAGCGGCTGGTCGGAGAACTCGCCACCGAGGCGTCCGCCGAAGGGCCGGCCGTGGTCGGCGAACTCCTCGCGGGCGAACACCAGCTCCCACGGGCCCACCGTGAAGCGGGATCCGGTGCGCAGCGTCTCGGTGCGCTCGCCGGGGTGGGTGGCGTCCGCGTCGGGGTTGGAGTTCATCTCGCCGTCGGCGTGCAGGGTCACCACGTACTCGTCACGGTCGTCGTGCACGACCGTCGCGTGCACGGGCTCGGTGTCGGCGAGGCGCAGCTCGTTCCCTGCGGCGGAACCGATGCGCACCTCCTCCATGTCGAGCGCGAACTCCGTGCGCTCGTCGTCGCGCCGCACGCGCAGTCGCGGGTTGCCCGCGCCGCGCTCGGCGTGGGTGGTGCCGGGCGTGTAGCCCTCCTCGGGACGGTCGTCGATGTGGCGTTCAGTCATGGCGGTGCCCTCCTCGGGTGTCGATGATTCGAGGCTAACCCCCGCGCGGATCGTGCGCAGGGCCTTGACTTCGACGCCCACGTCGCCCTTCGAGGCCGATTTGCCGCGCGCCCCGTCCGAGGGCTTACCCTCTACCCATAGGCCGATCCCGGCAGTGTCCGCCGGGCTGAGGACCACCCGACCGAGGAGCATCACCCGATGGGCAAGTTCATCTACGAAGGCAGCGTGAAGACCGAGATCGAGGATCGGGCGCTCACGCACCTGCAGCTCGTGATCACGGCCAAGCTGCGCCGCGGCGAGCCGTTCCCGTTCAGCTGGCGTGAGGACGCCAGCGTGGGCGGCGGCCGGACCACCGTCTGGATCCAGCCGGGCAGCTCGCTCGTCTTCAAGTACTTCGGCAGCCGGCAGCCCGCCGTCAACCGGGCCTGGATCGAGGCGCTCGCCTTCACCGCCAACGCTCCCACCGGGCTCTACCTGGTTCCCGAGCCCGCCGAGAACGCTGAGCCCCCGCACGGCGACGCCCCCTCCGCCGGCTGAGGCCGGTTTCCCGGAGACCGCCCGGGGCTGTCAACCCCCTGCCGTCCGCCCTCCGAAGCCGCGAGGCTCGATCACGACCTGATCGTCAGCCCCATGACAGGAGGAGCGGAAATGACCGACACCACCCGCGACGGCGGCCTCACCGACCCCCGACACGCGCACCACGAGGACGGGTTCCCGGCGCAGAGCCAGGACCAGCCGGGCCTCACCGAGAAGACCACCCCGGAGCCCGACCACGGCGAGCAGTCCTACGTCGGCCACGGGCGGCTCGAGGGGCGGCGTGCCCTCATCACCGGCGGCGACTCGGGGATCGGGCGTGCCGTCGCGATCGCCTTCGCCCGCGAGGGCGCCGACGTGGCCATCGTGCACATGCCCGAGGAGCAGGAGGATGCGGAGGAGACGCTCGCGCTCGTCCGCGAGGCCGGTCGCACCGGTGTCAGCATCCCCGGCGACGTCCGCGAGGAGGCCTTCGCGACCGACGCCGTGCACCGCGCGCGCCGCGAACTCGGCGGACTCGACGTGCTCGTCCTCAACGCGGCCTACCAGCACGACATCGACGGCTTCGAGAACCTGGACACCGAGAAGATGCGTCGCGTGTTCGACACGAACCTCGCCGGTCTCGTCTTCTCGGCACGGGCCGCCTTCCCCGATCTCGAGCCCGGGTCGAGCATCATCGTCACGTCGTCGGTGCAGTCCGCGCAGCCGTCGCCGGGGCTCATCGACTACGCCATGACGAAGGCGGCGCAGGTCGCGTTCGTCAAGGCGCTCGCGGAGGAGGCGGGGCCGCGGGGCGTGCGCGTCAACGCCGTCGCGCCCGGTCCGATCTGGACGCCGCTGATCCCCGCGACCGGATGGGGGCCGGAGCGCCTGGAGACGTTCGGGCAGGACACGCCGCTGGGGCGCGCCGGCCAGCCCGCGGAACTCGCCGGAGCTTACGTGTACCTCGCCTCGGCGGAGTCGTCGTACGTGTCCGGAGCAGTCCTCGCAGTGACGGGCGGCAAGCCGCTCTGATCCGCGTGAGGAGGGCGCAGGCGGCGGGGAGGCAGGACCCCGCCGCCTAAGCTTGTCTGGTGCAGAGACCCGCGACATCCGGACCCCTCGTGGGCGTCGCCCTCGTCATCGGATCCTGCCTCTCCCTGCCGTTCGGCGCCGCCGTCGCCGCGCAGCTCTTCCCCGTCCTCGGGCCGTGGGGCGTGACATCGCTCCGCGTCGCGATCGCCGCGCTGCTGCTGGTCGTCATCGTGCGACCGCGGCCCCGCGCCTGGACCCGGTCGCAGTGGCTCGCCGCCGTGCTGTTCGGGGTGTCGCTGGCCGCGATGAACGGATTCTTCTACGCCGCCATCGACCGCATCCCTCTGGGACCCGCGGTGGCGATCGAATTCCTCGGGCCGCTCGTGCTCGCCGCCGTGCTGACCCGTCGTCTCCGGGATGCGGTGTGGGTGGGGGTGGCCCTGCTCGGCATGGCGCTGCTCGGCCTGGACGGCCTCGTCGGCGCCGAGCCCCTCGACCCGCTCGGCGTGGTCTTCATCCTCATCGCGGCCGGATTCTGGGTCATGTACATCAGGATGAGCGCGCGCGTCGGCGCCCTCATCCCCGGCAGCAGTGGGCTCGCGATGGGGCTCGTCGTCGCGGCCGTGCTCCTCATCCCCGTGGGTGTGCCCGCGGCGGCCACCGTGGCGCTGGACCCGCAGCTCCTCCTGCTCGCGGCGGTCACCGCGGTGCTCTCGTCCGTCATCCCGTACAGCTTCGAGCTCGCGGCGCTCCGACGGCTGCCGCAGCGGGTGTTCGGGGTGCTGCTGAGCCTCGAGCCGGCGTTCGCGACCCTCGCCGGGTGGCTCATCCTCGGACAGGACGCCACGCCGCTGCGGCTGCTCGCGGTGGCGCTCGTGATCGCGGCGAGCGTCGGGACCACTCTCGGCGTGCGCCGCGACCGGAGGGGCGACGGTGCCGCGGGACCGTTCACCGCTCCGATCCCGCTTCCGGACTGACCCCTCCGGCCGAGCGGCTCTCACGCCCGGACGACGGCCGGCTGCGGCAGCGGGTAGCGGCGGCGCAGGATCACCCGCTGCACGAGGGTCCACACCACCGTGACCGTGAGATAGAGCGCGGCGGCCAGGGGGACGAAGGCCGCGAACACCGCGGTGAGATAGTGCAGCGCCGACATCATCCGCAGCATGCCGGGGGAGCTGAGCGGGGAGTCGTCGCCTTCGACGGGGACCGGCCGGAACACCCGCCGGGTGACCTCGGCGACGGCGATCATCACGGCCAGCAGCACGCCGAAGACCGCGAACGTCGCCGGGGTCGCGGTGCCGCCGAACAGGGCCGACACCAGGCTCGTGCCGAGCGGGGCACCGAAGAGGTCGTGGGTGAGCAACTCGTTCGGGTGTCCGGCGATCTCCGGTCGCAGGAACAGGGTGTACAGCAGCCCGACGACGGGTGCCTGCGCCAGCACGGGCAGCATCCCCGCGAAGGGCGAGGTGTTCTCGGCCCGGTAAAGCGCCATCATCTCCTGCTGCAGGCGCTCCGGGTTCTTCCGGTGGCGCTGCTGCAGCGCGCGCAGTTTCGGGGCGAGGCGGGCTCTGGTCTGCTCGGCTCGGGCCTGGGAGATGCCGACAGGGATGAGGAGGGCGCGCACGAGGAGGGTCACCAGGACCACGGCGAGGGCGGCGGCGGAGGGGCCGGCGAGGGGTTCGAGAAGGGTGGAGAGGCCGTTCAAGGCACCGTAGGCGGCGTCCAGGAGCGCGGCGAGCGGAGGGAAGGCGAAGATGTCCACGGGAAGGTCCGTTCGATGAGGTCGGGAAGGGTCGGCGAAGGCCGCGCGGTCCCGGTCGGACGGACTACGCGGCGGTCGCGACTCCCGGCGCTCGCGGACGAGGGTGCCCGGCGGCATCCGGATCGCTCTGCGGGAGGAGCGTTCCGACATCGATCGCCCGCAGCGGGTGCGGGGCATCGGCGGAGGCCTGGTGGCGCACGCTCAGCACGAGCGCGAGCGTGAGGACGGTGACGGCGAGCAGCGCGATCGCGAGCCCGAGCGCGGCGGCATCCGGCATCGTCACAAGGCCGATCGCGGCCGCGACGAAGCCGAGCATCTGCCCGAACCACTCGCTCATGCCGCGAGCTTACCCCGTTCGAATCGCCTGAATCGCTGTATCCGGGCCGCCGATGGAGCCATTCAGGCGATTCGAAGGCGTACCGTCGGGGTATGGCGACAGAAGAACTTCTGGGAGTGGAGAATCCGATCGTGCTGGGGGCGTTCGGGGGGACCTCGTCGGTGGAGCTGACGGCGGCGGTGAGCGCGGCCGGCGGGCTCGGATCCTACGGTCTCTACGGCTACGACGGGGACCGGATCCGGGAGGTCGGGGCCGAGCTGCACCGCGCCACCGACCGCCCCTTCGCGCTGAACATCTGGCTGCCCCTGGGTGACGAGGCCGTGCCGAACCCGCAGCACACGGTCTTCGCGCAGGCGCTGGAGCCGTTCTACGAGGCCGTCGGGGTTCCGGTGCCGGCACGCCCCGAGCGCTACATGCCCGACCTCGACGAGCAGCTCGACGCGGTCTGGGAGGTCGCCCCCGCCGTGCTGAGCGTGGTGTTCGGGGTGCCGTCGCCCGCCGTCGTCGCCGAGGCCCGCGACCGCGGCATCCGGGTCGTCGGCACCGCCACCACGGTCGCCGAAGCGGTCGCGCTCGCCGAAGCCGGTGTCGATGCCGTCGTCGCGTCCGGAGCCGAGGCGGCCGGGCACCGCGTGTCGTTCCTGCGCCCCGCGACCGAGTCGCTCGTCGGCACCATCGCGCTCGTGCCCCAGGTCGTGGACGCCGTCGACGTGCCGGTCATCGCCGCCGGCGGGATCGCCGACCGCCGTGGGGTCGCTGCGGCCTTCGCCCTCGGTGCCTCCGGCGTGCAGGTGGGGACGGCGTTCCTCGCGACCGCCGAGTCCGCCGCGACCGCAGCGCACCGCGACGCCATCCGGACCACTGCCGCCGACGAGACCGTGCTGACGAAGGCGATGAGCGGACGCCTCGCCCGCGGAGCCCGCAATCGCGCGGTGCGGGCGATCGAGGCGAGCGACACGATCGCCCCGTTCCCGATGCAGAACTGGCTCACCGGACGCTTCCGCGCGGCGGCAGGAGAGCAGAATCTCGGCGAGCTGCAGTCGCTGTGGATGGGGCAGGCCGCCCCGCTCGCGCGCGGGACGACCGCCGCCGAGGTCTTCGCAGAGCTCGCCGCCGGAGTCCCCGGCCGGTGAGGAACGCCGACCGCTGAGCGGCCGGTGCGCTAGAGGATGACGGTCGAGCGGCCGTGCACGATCACGCGGTCCTCGGCATGCCACTGCACGGCACGGGCGAGCACCAGACGCTCGACGTCGGCGCCCCGGCTCTGCAGCTCGGCCGCGGACTCGGAGTGCGTGACCCGCGTGACGTCCTGCTCGATGATCGGCCCCTCGTCGAGGTCGGCTGTGGCGTAGTGCGCCGTGGCACCGATCAGCTTCACGCCGCGCTCCTTCGCCCTGGCGTAGGGGTTCGCGCCGATGAAGGCGGGCAGGAACGAGTGGTGGATGTTGATGACCGGGGCTTCGAGGCGCGTGATGAAGTCGTCGCTGAGGATCTGCATGTACCGGGCGAGCACGACGAGATCGACGTTGCCGCGGAGGAGGTCGAGCTGACGCTCCTCCATCGCCTGCTTGTCCGTCGAGGGGATGTGCACGAACGGCACTCCGAAGGAGCGGACCGCCTCGGCGAGGTCGGGGTGGTTCGAGACGACCATGGTGATGTCGATGTCGAGCTGCCCCCGCTGCGTGCGCCAGAGCAGCTCCATGAGGCAGTGGTCGTACTTCGAGACGAAGATCGCCACGCGCTTGCGCCGGGCGACGTCGTGCAGCGACCACTCCATGCCGAAGCGCTCCGCGACCGCCGCGATGTCGGCCTCCAGGGCGGGGCGCGCGGCGGACAGGCCGTCGAGGTGGATGACCGTCCGCTGGAAGAATCGGCCACCCTCGGAGTCGGTCGAGTGCTGGTCGAGCGAGATGATGTTCGCCCCGTGCCGGGCGAGCACGCCGGCGACCGCGGCGACGATGCCGGGCTGGTCGTCGCAGGCGATCAGCAGTCGGGCGGTATCGGGCTGGGTCATGGCTGCTCCTCGGGGTGTGCATCGATTCTGCCGTGTCGCGCGGGCGGGGAGCGAATCGCCCGCGGCGTCGCTACCCTGAGACCGTGGATGCGAGCGACGTCGGACTGGTGCTGATCCCGCTGCTGGCGGTGGCCGCACCGCTTCTCGCACGCGGCGTCCGTCCGCTCGTCCGGGTGCCGATCGTCGTGTTCGAGCTCGTCCTCGGCATCCTCGTCGGTCCTGCCGTGCTCGGCTGGGTGGAGCCAGGGCCCCTCCTGGAGAAGCTCAGCGACTTCGGCCTGGCCGTGCTGTTCTTCGTCGCGGGCTCCGAGATCGACTTCCGCCAGGTGGCGGGCAAGCCGCTCGCGCGGGCGTCGCTGGGCTGGCTGCTCAGCGTGGTGCTGGGCATCGGACTCGGCTTCTTCTTCGCCCCGGGGGAGGGCATGGTCGTCATCGGGATCGCGTTGAGCTCGACCGCCCTCGGCACGCTGATGCCGATCCTGCGCGATGCGAAGGAGCTGGACACCCCGTTCGGCCGTGCCATCAGCACGATCGGCGCCGTGGGGGAGTTCCTGCCGCTGATCGCGATCTCGATCTTCCTGAGCACCCGGACGACACCCCTGGCCACGGCGGTGCTGCTGACTTTCGTCGTGCTGGCGGGGCTCGCCGTCCTCGTCGCGCACCGGGTGCCGCACGGGCGCCTGCACGGCATCGTGCGCGCGACCCTCCACACCTCCGACCAGTTCGGGGTGCGCTTCGTGATCCTCCTCATCGCGGCCCTCGTCGGCCTCAGCGTGATGCTCGACCTGGACATGCTCCTCGGCGCCTTCGTCGCGGGGGCCATCTGGCGCATCATCATGGCGCGGGCACCCGAGAAGGACGCGGCCGAGGTCGAGAGCAAGATCGAGGGGCTCGCGTTCGGCTTCCTCGTCCCGGTGTTCTTCCTCTACACGGGCGTGACCTTCGACCTGCAGGCGCTGCTGACGTCTCCCTCGGCGATGTCCCTGGTGCCGGTGTTCCTGCTGGCGCTCCTGGTGATCCGCGGATCGGCCGCCCAGCTGTCCGCCCCGGCGGGCGCGAGCGGACGCGACCGTGCCGCCCTCGGCCTGCTCGCGGCCACCGGGCTGCCGATCATCGTCGCGGTCACCGCGATCGGCGTGGACCAGGACATGCTCGACTCGGGGACCGCGGCCGCGCTCGTCGGGGCGGGCATGCTGTCGGTGCTCCTGTACCCGCTGATCGGGATGACGCTGCGGGGCGATCGTGCGCAGGTCGCGGGCCCGCGCCTCGCCGACCAGACCACGCTGGGGGAGCTGTGACCACCGCCTCCGCCCTGCTGACCCAGGCCGTGCAGGAGCTCGCCGGCGCACCCCGCGAGGGCCTCGGCGAGGAGAAGGACTCGCGCTGGCGCGGGCGGCGGATCGTCCGTGTCGGCGAGGCCTGGCACCTCGGCGTCATCCTGCTCACCGACACGCATGCCCTGGCGACGGCGGAGGTGCTCCGCGCGGCGGACCCGGGGCGTCGGGGATACACCGCCGAGTCGGCGCGGGCACGGGCCGAGCGCCGGGCCCTCGCGCTCCGGGGCGGCTTCCATGAGGGGGATGTCGTGCACGTCGGGTGGAGCGTGATCGACGTCGACGCGGTGGATGCCGGAGGCTCCTCCGGTCCGCTCGCGCTCATCGACGGCGTGCCGTCGGTGCGCTGGAGTCAGGCGGGTGGTTTCATGCCGCTGGACGCCTACCTGCGCGAGCGCGTCCCGCTGCTCCGCGGCGACGCGCCGACCTGAATTCAGCCGAACAGCTCGGCGAAGCGGCGGAGCAGGGCGGCACCCTCGGTGACCGAGGCCGCGAGGACCTCCTGCTGCACCGCGTCGAACTGGGCCGGATCGAAGTACCCCGTCGTGCGGTAGAACGTCATGCGGTCGGCGAAGTCGCGCGGCGTCGGCTCGGGATGGAACTGCGCGGCGTACAGGTGCGTCCCCACCCGGTAGGCCTGCACGGGGCAGGTCGCGTTGGTGGCGAGCAGCACGGCTCCCGGCGGAGTCGAGGCGGCGCTCTCCTTGTGCGCGGTGAAGACGGTGAGTGCCGGACCGGACGGGCCGAACACGGGATCGACGGCGCCCTCCGGCGTCGTGTCGATGACGGTCGCGCTCGCCGCCTCCGGCATGGTCGTCACGACCTCGCCGCCGAGGAGGCGGGTGAGCACCCCGATGCTGAAGCACGTGAAGAAGGCGGCGATCCGCTGTTCCCGTGCGGCGCGGGCGAGCGTCTCCAGATCGGCCTCCACGCGCCGCTGCACCGGGGTCTTCTCGACGTCCGTGACGTTGAACGGCGAACCGCCGATGACGACGCCGCGGTAGCGATCCAGGTGGGCCGCGGTCAGCGGCTCGTGGAGCAGGTCGAGACGATCGACCACGTCGACCCCGAGGGCCCGCCGGAACGAAGCGTGCTCGGCATCCGCCGCCCCGGTCTCGGGTCGCACGCAGACGTAGAGAAGCGAGGCCATCAGGCGAGTCTAACGAGGGGGAGCGTCCCGGCCCGACGGCTCAGCGGGACGAGTTCGCGGTGCGTCCTCGGACGATCCCGACGAAGGTCTCGACGTCAGGCGTGGTTCGGTCGCGCGGCCAGGCGAGGGCCACGGTCGAGACCGGGCCGTCGGCGAGGACCCGATAGTCGGCGTCCTTCCGGTGGTGCAGTCGGGCCAGTGACATCGGGACGAGGACGACGCCCACACCGGTCGCCGCCGTGGCGATCGCGTCGGCGGTCGACAGGGGTCCGACGCGTGCAGGGATGGTGCCCGGCACCTCCACCGGCCCGAGCACGTCGTCGGACAGGGAGTGCAGCACCTCGCCGTCGAGGTCGGCGGTCGTCAGCTCGTCCGCCGCGAGCAGGTGCGAATCGGTCGAGGCCACGACGACGGGGACCTCGTCGTACAGCGGGATGACGTGCAGGGCGTCGTCGTCCAGCGGGAGGCGCACGAGGGCGGCGTCGAGATCGTCGAGCGCCTCTCGCTGCGCGGCGACCTCGATCGCGACGAGCTCGAGGGCCACGTGGGGCAGGCGCCGCTTCCACGTGTCGATCCACTTGCCCGGCGTCGCTCCGGGCACGGCGCCGAGGCGGAACGTCCGCGGCTCCTCGGGTGCGGCGGTCGGAGCGTCGAACACGACCTTCTCGGCGCGGGGCGAGCGGCGCGGAGCCGGCTTCCCCTGGCGTGAGCCGCCGCCCGCGGCACGGCCCCGGTGGGCGGGTGAGCCCTTGCCGGAGCCCTTCGCGGGTCGTCGTCCCTGGTGCGCCATGGGATCCAGGCTACTCGGGGTCCTCCGAGTCCTCGGCGGGGGAGTTCCGCTGAGTCCGGCGGACCAGCCCGGTGACACCGCCCACGAGGAACAGAGCTCCCGCGGTGAGGAGCACGATCGTGAGCAGGGTGGCGGGAGTCATCGTCCCCACGCCGTCGGCCAGCGCGGCGCGGCGATCCGCGTCGCCGAGGAACCACAGCGCCCCCGCGGCGATCGCGGCGAAGGTCGTGCCCCAGATGATGGATGCCCAGCGCACCCGTGGTGCGGTGATGGTCTCGGTGCTCATTCCTGGCCCTCCTCGGGCTCCTGCAGGGTCACGACGATGACGCCGCTCGACTGGTCGATGGTCACGGGCTGGATCGTGGAGGGGCTGCCCTCCTCGGCGGAGATGTTCGCGGTGAGGACGTTCTCCTCGCCCCGTGGCCGGGTCGAGATGACGCCGGTGTCCATGACCATCGGATCGTCCGGATCGACGCGGAGCCAGCTCACCTCCACGTCGTCGCCGACGGTGCCGCGGAGCTGCAGCTGCACGCCTGCAGCCACGAAGATCTCGGTCCGCCCCGACCCCTTCTCGATCTCGATGGGGCGAGGGCCGCCGTCGTGCGGGTGGAGCTGCAGGTACAGATCACCGAACGGCTGTCGAACGTGCGCCTCCTGGTTGTTCGTGAGCGAGGCGTACCCGAGGGTGAGACCGGGCATCGTGGACAGGAAGCCCGTGAGGAGACCCGCGGCCAGCGTCAGCACGGTGAGGAAGGCCAGGGCGCCGCTGCGGCGACGGAGGGCTCCGGCCGTGATCATCGCCAGGGCCAGGACCAGTGCGCCGGACAACAGCCCCAGCGCCCCACCGACGGGTTCTCCGACGGCGAGTCCCACCCCGGCGCCGACGACGATGGCGAGGCCGAGGGCGGTCATGACGAACGGGAAGCCGGCTCGCGGGTTCGATGCGCGGCGAAGGCGTCGGCGCTCCGCGGCCTCGGCGGCGAACACGGCGGCTTCGGCCTGACGCTCCCGGCGGAGCTGGTCGCGTGCGGCGCGCTCCGCATCCTGCTGCTGACGGCGCCACGCCTGATCCTGCTCCTTCCAGGCGGCGTGCTGGGCGCGCCAGGCTTCCAGCGCGGCGGGGTCCTGCGTGCCGGGTGGCAGGGGGGCCGGAGGCGCGGGGATGGCGAGGACGTCGTGCCCGACGGCGTCGGCGAGCGGAAGCGGGGGAGGCGCGTCCGCCGCCGGGGGAGGAGTGGCGTCCGCCCCCGTGGCGGGACCCGAACCCGCGAGGGGGGCGGACGCGGCCGGGGCCGCCGGATCTGCGGAAGCCCCCGGCAGATCCGGCGCGGAAGCGCCCGGGGTGCGGCGCGCGGCACGCACGATGAGGAAGAGCAAGGCGGCGGCGAGCACGAGCCCGACCACCCAGGTGAAGGTCGACAGTGCCGACCAGCCGTCGTAGCCGAGTCCGAACAGGCGCCCGGTGAGCGGGGCCGTCGGGAAGAGGCCGATCACGGCGAGGGCGAGGATGCCGAGCTGCACGGGGTCGTACCGGCGCTGCAGCAGATCGCGCAGGTGCACGCGGCCGTCGACGTCCGGCAGCACGGCCCAGGCGAGGGCGTACAGGAACAGGGCCGGAAGACCGAAGAGGGCCGCGACGACGAGGACCCCGCGCACGATCAGCGGATCGATGCGCAGCCGGATCGCGATGCCCGCGGCCACGCCGCCGAGCCACCCGTCGGTGCGGACGACGCCGAGGCCGGCGACCCACAGCAGGAAGCGGTCGGCGCCGCGCGGTGCGCGAGGGGTGTCCGGCGTCGACGGGGCGGGCTCGGCGGGCGGCGGCGGAGCGGTCGGAATCGTCATGAGTCGATCCTCGCGGTCGCCGGCGCCGTGAGGCCATGGGGGGATCCCCTGAGCGCACCCTGATTCCGCGCCGGGGAGGACCCCGAGCGGGGGACAGGATGATTGGATGACGGTATGTCCTCCGCCGTCTCCACGCTCCCCGGCCCCGCGCCGGCGACCGTGCGTCCGGCGCTGACCCGCGACCGCGACGCTCTCGTGACCGGAGTGAGCGCCGGGCTCGCGCGGCACCTCGGAGTGCACGTGGGCCTGGTGCGGGCGCTGTTCGTCGCCCTGACGCTCTGCGGGGGTGCGGGCGTGCTCCTGTACGCCTGGTGCTGGACCTTCATGCCGTGGACGGAGGGGACGACGGCGCCGACGCGTCGCCTCCCGGTCGCCTGGCTCCTGCTGGTCCCCGCGGCCGTCGGCGCCCTCGTCATCGTGGTGTGGCGCGGGGGCAGCGACTGGCTGAACGGCTCGATCCCTCCGGGGACGGCGGCCGTGGTGGTCGGCGGGACCACGCTGTGCGCGACCGCCTCCGGGCTGTGGGCGACGCTCATCGATCGCACAGACACGGCGCGCGGCCCCCGGCACACCACCACCGTCCGCATCCTCGCGGTGCTCATCCTCGGCCTCGTGGTCCTCCTGCTCCTCTCGTGGCCGATCGCCCGCTCGGGCGTCGTGCTCGTGCTGCTCCCGCTGACCGGGCTGGTCGCGGTGGTGGCTTCGGCCCTCATTCCGCGCTGGCGGGAGCTGGCCGGAGAGCGGGTGCGCCGCATCCGGGAGGAGCAGCGCAGCGTGATGGCCGCCCACCTGCACGACTCGGTGCTGCAGACGCTCGCCCTCATCCAGAACCGGGCCGGGGCATCGAGCGAGGCGGCACGGCTGGCCCGGGCGCAGGAGCGGGAGCTGCGCGCGTGGCTCTACGACGGGGACGCCCCGGCGGACAGCGACCTGCCGACCGACCTGCGCGACTACGCAGCGGCGCTGGAGATCGACCACCCGGTCCGGATCGACGTGGTCTCGGCCGGGCTGTCTGCGGAGCGGGCGAGCGGCGAGCTGGCGGCCGCAGCCCGGGAGGCGATGCTGAACGCCGCCCGGCACGCCGGCGGCGAGATCTCGGTGTACATCGAGGGGCGCATCGACGGGGTCGACGTGTTCATCCGGGATCGCGGTCCCGGGTTCCGGCTCGCCGACGTGCCCGGCGATCGCCTCGGTGTGCGGGAGTCGATCATCGGGCGCCTGCGTCGCGCGGGTGGCACGGGTTCGGTGCGCAGCGACGACGCCGGTACCGAGGTGCATCTGCGCCTGCCCACCGTCTCGTCCCCGGAGCGGGGCGCCGGCCGACAGGAGCCCCGTGGCTGACCGTCTCCGCGTCGTGATCGTCGACGACCACTCCATCTTCCGCTCAGGCCTGCGGGCCGACCTCGATGCGAGCGTGGAGGTCGTGGGGGAGGCCGCAGACGTGCCCACGGCGATCGCCGTGATCGCGGAGACGGCGCCCGACGTGGTGCTCCTCGATGTGCACCTTCCGGGCGGCGAGGGTGACGACGCGACCGGCGGGGAAGCCGTGATCCGAGGGACGGGACCGACGACCACGCGCTTCCTGGCCCTCAGCGTCTCCGATGCCGCGGCCGATGTCGTGCGGGTCATCCGGGCCGGGGCGCGTGGCTACATCACGAAGGGCTCGTCAGGCGGCGAGGTGAGCGCCGCCGTGCACGCCGTCGCCGAGGGGGACGCGGTGTTCTCGCCGCGGCTCGCGGGATTCGTGCTCGACGCGTTCGGCGCCGTGGCCGGCGAGACCGCCACCGCGACCGACGAACTCGACCGCCTCTCCTCGCGCGAGCAGGAGGTGATGCGGTTGATCGCCCGCGGCTACGCGTACAAGGAGGTCGCCACCGCCCTCTTCATCTCGATCAAGACCGTCGAGACGCACGTGTCGTCGGTGCTGCGCAAGCTGCAGCTCTCCTCCCGCCACGAGCTCACCGCGTGGGCGTCGGAGCGGCGCCTGCTCTGAGAGCGGTCAGGCCGCCAGCCAGAGACCCTTCTGATCGGTGGCGACGGTGAGCCCCGCCGCGACCGTTTCGTCGTCGCCGATGCGGGCGCCCCGCACGATGCGGGCCCCGGCCCCGATGTCGGTGCGGACCCCGACGTGCGCGTGGTCGCCGACCGCCGCGCCCTGGCCGACGTGCGCGTGGGCGTCGATGTACGCGCCCTCGCCGATCACGGCGTCCTCGTCCACCCACGCACCGCGGGCGACGATGGCCCCCGCTCCGACGCGTGCTCCCGGTTCGATGTAGGCCCCCGCCTCGATGTGCGCCTTCGGATGCACCTTGGCGCCATGCGCGACGAGACCGCGACCGTTGGCGTGCTTGCGGTACCGCAGCGTCGCTCCGTGGTCGTTCTCGATGTCGACGTAGTTCTTGCCCACGATTCCTCCCGTGCTCCGGAGTTCTCCGGATATATCAACAACCACGAGAGGGGGAGATTCATTCCCGCGGATGGATACCGCTCAGCGCTGGCACCGAGGGCACCAGAACGTGATCCGCTCACGGGTCGGATCCGCCCCCAGCTCCCCGCGACGGATGAGCGTTCCGCAGCGTCGGCAGGGGCGTCCGGCGCGTCCGTAGACCCACGTGGACTGTCCCGGGCGGTCGATGCCGGTGAAGGTGCGGTTGCGGCGGTCGCGGTTCGCGCGGATGGTCCGCACGCCCAGGTCGAGGAGGGCGGCCACGTCGACCTCGGGAGTCGGCGTGGTCGGCAGGATTCCCCGGAGGAACAGGAGTTCTGCCGCGTACTCGTTGCCGAACCCCGCGACGTTGCGCTGATCGAGCAGGGCGACGTGGATGGCCCGGGTGTCGGTGCCGAGCCGCCGTGCGGCCTCGATCGGGTCCCAGTCGGCCGCGAGCGGGTCGGGGCCGAGGTAGCCGACGAGGTCGTCCTCGTCGCGGGTGGGGACGACCTCGACTTCGGCGATGTCCACGCCCACGGCCTCGCGTTCGGCCGTGCCGACGATCGCCCGCACCTTGAACGCGGGATGCCGCCACTTCTCACCGGGCCGGTACACGAACCACGCACCGTCCATGCGCAGATGCGAATGCAGCGTGCTCTCGCCGATCCGCAGCAGCAGGTGCTTCCCGCGGGGGACGGCGCCCTGCACCCGCTGGCCGGTCAGATCGAGGGTCGCGAAGCGCGGAACGCGGAGGTCGAAGCGCGTGACCTGCCCGCCGGCGAGGGCCTCGTCCAGGCGGCGTGCGGTGCGGAAGACGGTATCGCCCTCGGGCATCAGGCGATCCCGGGTGTGCGGTCGTGCGGCACGGCCGCACTCGCCGTCGGCTGGACGGCGGCGAGTGGGGTGCGTGCCTGCATGTCTCGCGCCAGCATCGTGCTCCCCGCGACCGCGGCCGGCATCACGGCGACGGCACCCCCGGGGATCAGGAAGCACAGCTGGGTCGCGACGCCGAAGCCCAGCACGCGGGCGCGACTGCCGGAGAACAGCGCGGCCCGGGCGGCGGGGCTGAGGTCACGGGCGTCGAAGGCGCGACCGGTCAGCTCCCGCGCCAGCAGGCGGCCCGTGAGGACGACACCGGAGACCGCTCCGAGGACACCGCCGACGCCGGGCACCAGGCCGATGAGGAGCACGAGGAGCGCGATCAGGATGCCGAGCACGACGAGCCGGAGGCCCTCGCCGACGGTCGTCCAGAAGCTGCCGCCATCCGCAGGAGGCGGGTCGCCGAGGTCCTTCTCGACGGCGTGCCAGATGCGCTGGTAGAACGGGTCGCCGATCGTGAGGGTGAGAGCGCTGAACACGGAGCTGGCCAGAGCGAGTGCGGCGGCGACCACGACGAGGCCGACCGCGGTCCGCAGGACGCCGCGCCAGGGCTCCACCCAGCCGTCGGCGAACGGGGTGAGCCAGGCTGTCAGCGAGGGCATCGACAGGATCAGCGGCACGAGGACGGCGGCGAGGAGGACGAGCGCGATGATCGCGGGGACGAGTCCGAGCGCCATCAGCCCCGGACGGGTGCGCCACACGCCGAACCCGCGGAACAGGGTGCGGACGCCGGCGGCGAACTCTCGGATCATGGCTCCAGGGTAGGGGTGGATCGGTGGTGGTCGTGGTGAGGCCGGGTCAGACGGCCTTGCGGAGGGTGAAGCCGCGCGGCGTCTGCACGAAGCCCGCCTCCTGCAGAGCCCGCCCGAGGATCGTGCCGTACACCCCCTCGCCGTTCACCTTCTCGACGGTCAGGGTGTCGAGGCGGCGGTCCCTGGCTGTCGTCGCGAGGTCGGCGGCGGCGGCCTGCAGCACCTCCTCGTCGTCCGTGAAGCACAGCACGGTCCGTCCGCCGCGCTCGAGCGACAGAACGAGCGCGCCGTCGACGAGCACCACGAGCCCGCCGGCCTTGCGCCCCGGGCGATGCGAGACGCCCTCGAGCTTCGGCCACCCGAGCGCCGCGCCGTAGGGGTTCGCGGGGTCGGTGGCCGCCAGGGTGACGGCCTTCCGCGGCGGCGGATCGGCGAGACCGGCGTAGGTCCGCAGACGGTCGACCGTGGCCGATGCCGCGAACTGTGCGGCGCCGAGCTTCTCGATCACGTAGCCGCGGCGGCAGTGCCCCGCCTCCTCGAACCCGGCCAGCACACGGTATGCCTGCGCGAACCCGCCTGGCACGCCCTCCGACTGCACGGCCCCGCGGGTGACGACGCCATACCGGTCGAGGAGCAGGCCGGCGGTGACGGTCGCGCGGCGCGCCGGGTCGGTCTCGACCTCGGGGAGCAACGACCAGCGTCCGCCGATCGAGGTCGGTCGAGGAGCCGTGCGCGTGAGGGACATGCCGCGATAGGTGCGCGCACGCGGAGCACGGCGCTTGACCTTATGGGCCTGGGAGCCGCCGGTCAGCAGCGAGCGGATCGGCGCGAACGTGTCGTTCGTCACATGCCCCGACCAGGTCAGAGACCACAGCGCCTCCAGCACGGACTGCTCGTTATCGGCGCCGGTCATCTCCTTGAGCTGCGCCGCGAAGTAGGCGCCGCCCGCCGCGAGGGCCGCGAGGAGGCGCGCTTCGAGCGACTCCGCGGCGATCTCCGCGTCCGGATCGGGCAGCGTGAACGGGGCGAGATCGGCGGGGTGCAGCGAGACCCACCCGTCACGCCCGGGGAGCGTGCCGTGTCCGGACCAGATCACCTCGCCCGCGGCCGTGAGCTCGTCGAGCATCGCCTGGGAGTAGTCGCGCACCCGCGATGGCAGGACGAGCGACTCCCAGGCGCTGGCCGGGATCGGGACGCCGGCGAACTGCTCGATCACCGTGAGCACGCCGTCGATGCCCTCCAGGGGGCGACCGAGATGCTGCCAGTCCGGAAGGAATCGCGCGTACGCCTCGGGCGAGACGGGTTCGACGGATCCGCGGATCGCCGCGAGCGACCGCATCCGCAGCCGCCGCAGGACCTCGGTGTCGCACCACTCGAGGTCGTCGCCGCTGCCGGCCGCGGTGGGGAGGAAGTACCCGCTCGTGAGGCGGCCGTTCGTCTCCAGGCGCTGCAGGGTGTGCCGGGCGACGGCGGCGCCGAGGCCGAACCGCTCGGCGACGGCCGTGGTCGTGAAGGGGCCGTGGGTGCGGGCATGACGGGCCACGAGGTCGCCGAGGGGATCCGCCAGGGGCTCGAGGAACGCGACGGGGATGCCGGTCGGCAGGGCGGCCCCGAGCGCATCTCGCAGGCGCCCTGCGTCTTCGATCGCGGCGACCCTGGACACCCCGGCGATCGTGACCGGGATGGCCCGCCGCGCGGTCACGAGGTCGTCGAGCAGTGCCGCCGCGGTCGCCCCGGCGGTGGAGTCGGGATCGAGGCGCGCGGCGACCTCGTCGGCATCGAGCGGGCCGAGCAGCCGGAGCAGGTCGGCGACGCCCTCCAGGCCGCGCGCCCGGCGTTCCGGATCGAGCCGCTGGGCCTCGCGCTCGAACTGGGCGATGACGTCGGGGTCGAGGAGCTCGCGCAGCTCGACCGTGCCCAGCAGCTCGCCCAGCAGCGCCGGGTCGACGGAGAGAGCGGCGGCGCGGCGTTCCGCGAGCGGTGAGTCGCCCTCGTACATGAACGCCCCGACGTAGCCGAAGAGGAGGTCGCGCGCGAAGGGCGACGGCTGCCCCGGCTGCGTCTCGACGAGGCGGATGCGGCGGTCGGCGATGCTCGTCGCGAGCTTGCGCAGCGACGGCAGATCGTAGACGTCCTGCAGCACCTCGCGCAGGGTCTCCAGGATGACGGGGAAGGTGGGATGCCGGCGTGCGACCTCCAGGAGTTGCGCCGAGCGCTGGCGCTGCTGCCACAGCGGCGTCCGGCGGTTGGGGTTCGTGCGCGGCATGAGCAGGGCCCGCGCGGCGCACTCGCGGAACCGGGAAGCGAAGAGCGCCGAGCCGCCGACCTCCTGCGTGACGAGCTGTTCGAGCTCATCCGGATCGAAGACGAACAGCTCCGCGCCGGGCGGTTCCGACTCGGCGTCGGGGATGCGGACGATGATGCCGTCGTCGCTCGCCACCGCGGAGCCCTCGACGCCGAGGCGCTCTCGCACCCGTGCGTTGATCGCCAGCGCCCACGGCGCATGCACCTTCATGCCGTACGGGGAATGGAGGATGACGCGCCAGTCGCCGACCTCGTCGTGTCCGCGCTCGACGGTCAGCGTGCGGTCCGTCGGCAGGGTGCCCGTGGCCTCCCGCTGCTCGGAGAGGTGGGCGAGGAGGTTCGCGCGCGCCTGTTCGTCGAGTCCGGCGGCGATGAGGCGCTGCTCCGCCTTCTCCGGCTTCGCCGCGGACACCTCGCGGGAGAACGCCCCCAGTGCCTCGCCCAGCTCGAACGGACGCCCGATGCCGTCGCCGTGCCAGAACGGGACCTTTCCCGGCTGGCCGTAGGCGGGGATGACGTTGACCCGGTCATGGGTGATCTCGGCGATGCGCCAGCTCGTGGTCCCCAGGGTGAACACGTCGCCGACGCGGGACTCGTAGACCATCTCCTCGTCGAGCTCGCCCACTCGGGCGCCCGTGGACTCGCCCGCCACGAAGACGCCGAAGAGCCCGCGGTCGGGGATGGTGCCGCCGCTGGTGACCGCGATCCGCTGTGCGCCCGGGCGGCCGGTGAGCGTGCCGGCATCGCGATCCCAGACGAGTCGCGGCCGCAGCTCGGCGAACTCGTCGGAGGGGAAACGGCCGGCCAGCAGGTCGAGCGTGGCCTCGTAGGCGGAACGGGGGAGTGACTGGAAGGGGGCGGAACGGCGGACGGTCTCGAACCACTCCTCGACGCTGATGGCGCCGAGGGCGCTGGCCGCGACGGTCTGCTGGGCGAGGATGTCGAGCGGATTCCGCGGCACCTGGATCGCCTCGATCTTCCCCGCCAGCATCCGCTCCGTCACGATCGCGGTGTGCAGCACGTCGCCGCGGTGCTTGGGGAACAGGGCCGCGCGGCTGATCTCGCCGACCTGATGCCCGGCGCGACCCACGCGCTGGAGTCCGGAGGCCGCGGACGGCGGCGCCTCCACCTGGATCACGAGGTCGACGGCGCCCATGTCGATGCCGAGCTCCAGGCTGCTCGTGGCGACGACGCACCGGAGCACGCCCGACTTCAGCTCCTCCTCGACCTGCGCACGCTGCTCTTTCGACACCGAGCCGTGGTGGGCCTTGGCGAGCACGGGATCGGCGCCCGCGGTGGACCCGGCCTGCGCCATCATCGCGGCGGGCACGGTCGGCTCCGGAAGCGCGACGCCGCTCCGTTCCGCGTAGATCTCGTTCAACCGTCCGGTCAGCCGTTCGGCGAGGCGGCGGGAGTTCGCGAAGACGATGGTCGAGTTGTTCTGGAGGATGCGGTCGACGATCGCCTCCTCGACGTGCGGCCACACCGACCCGGTGACCTCGGTGTACTCCGCGTCGATGCCCGGCGCCTCCGGCGGGGCCCCGGGTGGCGGCGGCGGGTTGGTCATGTCGTCCATCGGCACGACGACACCGAGTTCGAAGGTCTTCGATGCCGGCGGGGCGACGATCTCGACCGGATCACCGCCGCCGAGGAAGCGCGCCACCTCGTCGATGGGGCGCACGGTGGCGGACAGGCCGATCCGCTGCGCTGCGGTCTCCGCACCGTGGGAGCGACGGAGGGCGTCGAGGCGCTCCAGGCTCACCGCGAGGTGCGCGCCGCGCTTGGTGGCGGCGACGGCGTGCACCTCGTCGATGATGACGGTGTGCACGTCGCGCAGCGTCTCGCCCGCCCTGCTCGTGAGCATCAGGTACAGCGACTCGGGCGTGGTGATGAGGATGTCGGGCGGATCGGACACGAGCTTGCGCCGATCGCTCGATGTCGTGTCGCCCGAGCGGACGCCCACCGTGATGCCGGGGGCGGTGAGGCCGAGCCGCCGGGCGGACTGCCCGATGCCGATGAGCGGCGAACGCAGGTTGCGCTCCACGTCCACGCCGAGGGCCTTGAGCGGGGAGATGTAGAGGATCCGCGTCCGGGACCCGTCCTTCTTCGGCTCCTCCGGCGCGTCGGCGCGCTCGCGGAACACGCTGTCGATGGCCCAGAGGAACGCCGACAGCGTCTTGCCGGATCCTGTCGGCGCCACGACGAGGGCATGCTTGCCGGCGGAGATCGCCTCCCACGCGCCCGCCTGGGCCGGTGTGGGTGCGGTGAAGGCACCCCGGAACCAGTCCTGTGTGGCCGGGGTGAAGCGGTCGAGCACGTCGCTCATGCCTCCATCATTCCCGACCCCACCGACATCCGGCTCGGACCTTGACAGCCCCCTCTCCCGCCCGCACGACCCGGTCCCGCCCGCACGACCGAACCGTGGTTCCGGTCGTGCGGGCGGTCAAGGGTCGTGCAGACGGAATGGATGACGAGGTCACACGACCTCCTGCAGCACGCCGTCCGCGTCGATCTCGAGCGTGAGGTCGAGGTCGAGTCGGGCGAGGAAGGCGTCGTCGTGACTCACCACGAGCACCGCGCCGCGGTAGGCCCGCAGCGCCTCGACGAGCTGGTCGACCGTGTCGAGGTCGAGGTTGTTCGTCGGCTCGTCGAGGACGACGAGGTGCGGAGCCGGATCCGTGAGGAGCAGCCTGGCCAGAGCGACCCGGAACCTCTCCCCGCCGGACAGCGCGGACACCGGGCGGTCGGCCGTCCCGCCCCGGATGAGGAACCGCGCGAGCCGGTTGCGGAGCTCCTTCTCCGGGACCTGCGGTGCCGCGGCGGCGACGTTCGCGAAGACGGAGAGGCGCTCGTCGAGACCGTCGACGCGCTGCGGGAGGTAGCCGATCCGGTCAGTGAGCGCCTCCGCCCGGAGCTCCGGCCGTTCACAACTCAGGAGATCGCGCCCGATCTCCGCCTCCGGCGTCGGATTCGGACGTTCCGGCGCCTCTGCTCCTGAGTTGTGCACGGCCCCGTCGACCAGCCGCTCCAGCAGGGTCGTCTTGCCGGCGCCGTTGCGCCCGACGAGGGCCACGCGTTCCGGACCCTGGATCACCCACGACCGCTCGGGCCCGCTCAGCTCGGCGATCCGCCGACTCCGCGACACGTCGGGGTCCGGAAGCTCGATCTTCATCGACGCGTCGGACCGCACCCGCCGTCCCGCCGCATCGTGTGCCGCACGTGCCGCGTCCTCCTTCGCGCCGACCTCGGTGCGCAGCTTCCCTGCGGACACCTCGGCGGCCATCTTCCGACCGTGCGCGATGATCTTCGGAACGCGCTTCTCGACCTCGGCCTTCTTGGCGGTGCGGGCCCGGTGAGCGAGCTTGACCTCGGCCTCGATCCGCTGCCGCTTCTCCTTGCGGAGCACCTGGGCGGCGGCGACCTCGGCCTGCTTCGCCGCGTCCTGTTCCGCATCCAGCCACGCGCGCCACTCGGAGTACGGCCCGCCGAACACCGAGAGGTTCCGTCCGTAGAGCTCGGCGGTGTCGTCCATGAGCTCGAGCAGTGCGAGGTCGTGGCTCACGACGATGAGCGTGCCCTTCCACGACTGCACCATCGCGGCGAGGGTGGCCCTGGCGTCGCGATCGAGGTTGTTCGTCGGCTCGTCGAGGAGCGTGATGGGTGCCCGCCGCAGCCGGATCCCGGCGATCGCGACGAGCACGGCCTCCCCGCCGGACAACTCGCCGACCGTGCGGTCGAGGAACGCGGGGACGAGCCCGGCCTCCGCGAGGGAGGCCTCCGCCCGTGCCTCGATGTCCCAGTCGTCGCCGACCGCGTCGAAGTGCGCGGGGTCGACGTCGCCCGCCGTGATGGCGCGCACGGCGTCGAGTGCCGCCGTCACTCCGAGCAGGTCGGACACCCGGCGGTCCACGTCGAGCGTGAGCTGCTGGGGGAGGAAGGCGACCTCGCCCGAGGTGTTGAGGGATCCGGAAGTGGGGTCGAGTTCCCCGGCGATCAGTCGGAGCAGGGTGGACTTGCCGGCGCCGTTGCGGCCGACGAGGCCCGTGCGCCCGGCACCGAAGGCTCCGGAGACGCCGTCGAGCGCGACCGTGCCGTCCGGCCAGGTGAAGGAGAGCCGGTCGAGGACGACCGAGGCGTGCGAGGAAGAGGGGTGTGACATGGGGTGTCTCCTGTCGAGTGCGAGGGTGCACTGACACCGAGCCCCTGCCGGGCCGTGGAGTCACGGAAGCGGAGGAGGGCGTCTGCCGGGGAGTCGGCGATCGTCGGGTCAGCGCGCGAGAAGAGGGGCGCGGAGGCGACGATTCAGATCAAAGGACTTCCAGACACGGCGGACAGGACGCCACGACGATACCCGGGCGTGTCGCGTCGTGCAACTCCCGGGCGTGTCGCGGGTCCGTCGCGCGGGGGATGCGGGGGCGCTCGCGAGCTTCTACCGTGGAGGCATGGCAGACGATCGGAACCCCAGCCCAGAGGAGATGCGCGCCAGGACCGGCCGCGGCATCGGTCTCGCGGTCGGCATGGCCATCGGTGTCTCCATGGGCATCGCGTTGCAGAACTGGGCGCTCGGCCTCGTCTTCGGCGTCGCCATCGGCATCGCGCTGTCCGTGGCTTTCCGCGGATCGGGAGGCAGCGTCGAGAAAGGGTCGGACGGCGCCGACGCCGTCGACGGCCCGGACTCCGGCGACGACACTCAGGACGGCCGAGGCCCCTCCGCCTGATCCGCGTCGATCCCCGCGACCCAGGTCGTGAGGAAGCGGTGGACGTCGCCGAGCTCCTCCTCGGAGATGCTGTGGGTGAGACCGCTGTAGACGCGACCGGAGAGGGTCGTGTGCGCGGGGAGCCATTGCGCCGTGTGGGCGATCAGCGGTGCGGGGATGACGTCGTCGTGCGTGCCGCGGCCCCAGAACACCGGAGGGCTGACCTCCGCCAGATGCTCGTCCTGGGGAAGGGCGTCCGGGGCGGCGTACCCGCTCAGTGCGACGACCGCACCGAACCGCTCGGGCGCGAGCCGCAGGGCCTGGAGGGATACCGCGGCACCCTGGGAGAACCCGAGCAGCGCCACCGACGGCGCGTCCGCCGCGGCCTCGTCGAGCCAGCGCAGGAACGCCTCGGCCGCGAGGGTGACGGCGGCGGAGCTGCGTCCGTCGAGCCCCTCGATCGGGTACCAGGAGCGACCGGGGGTCGGCCACGGCGGGGCGAGCGGAGCGGCGACCGAGGCCACGGCGATGCCGGAGGGCAGATACGGGACGAGGCCGAAGAGGTCGTGCTCGTCGGCGCCGTAGCCGTGCAGCAGGACGAGCAGCGGGAGCCCGGCGGGGTCAGGGGGCGACCATCGCGTCGCGGCTGCGTCGATCGTCAGGTTCTCGGTCACACCGTCATCCTGCCAGGGCTCGCGCCGATGCTGCCCATCCGCGAGGACGGCTGGTAGAAAGGAGGCATGGCGGTGCGCACACCCGATCCGGAGCCGGAGCCCGAAGACGAGGGCCTCGGTTCGTTCCGCGACGCGAACCCGCCGAGCCCGGACGCGAACCCCGGCTGGCTGAGCGACGTCGAGCTGGAGGAGGCGCGGCGCCACCTGCCGATGCTCTACGTCGAGGCGATCCCCGTGCGCACGGACGGCTCCGGTCAGGTCACCGAGATCGGCGTGCTGCTGCGCTCCACCCCGCTCGGCGAGATCACGCGCACGATCGTGTCGGGCCGCGTGCGCTTCGGAGAGACGATCCGCGACGCGCTGTTCCGTCATGTCGAGAACGACCTCGGACCCATGGCGTTTCCGCTCCTGCCGCCGCAGCCCCTGCCGTTCACGGTGGCCGAGTACTTCCCGATCCCGGGAGTGAGCGCGTACCACGACGACCGTCAGCACGCCGTCTCCCTCGCCTTCGTGGTGCCTGTGACCGGCACGTGCGAGCCGCGTCAGGACGCGCTGGAGGTGACGTGGTTCTCCCCGGAGGCCGCGGCCTCCGATGCCGTCGCCGCCGAGATGGAGGGCGGCCGCGGCACCCTCATCCGGCACGCGCTCGCCAGCCTCGGCCTCCTCCGCTGACCCTCTTCGCGCCCTCCCCGCCGAGACCCCGGCTTCGCGTCGAGACCCCGGGCTTGACCCGTGCGGAACGCGGGGTTTCGACGGCGGCCCGGGGTCTCGGCGAAAGGGGCAGGAATCCGAGCTTGTCCTCGGAGCGCGGGAGCGGTATTCATGACGAAGGTGATCTGTTCAGAACGCCCTGATCCGCGCGGTCGTCGACCGCGTCCGTCCCGAAGGATGCTCATGGCGTTCGCCGCTCCTCTCCGCACCCTCCGCGCGCTGGCCGTCACGGTCGCCGCCGCGCTCCTCGCCTCCGGGCTCGTCTTCGTCGCGGCCCCCGCCGGCGCGGCGGTTGCGCCCGACCCGGCCTTCCCCGGGGTCGCCGAAGCGCTTCCCACGGCAGTGGAATCGGCCGCGGGGATCGCCGCCGCTCCCGGTGAGACGGATCCGGACGGCACCGCCGTCGTCTCCGGACAGGTCACGTTCCCTGACGGCACCGATCTGAGCGCGGGACGGACCTTCGTCGCGGCCTATGCACCCGGGGCGGATGCCGGTTCCCCGCTCGCGGCCGTCGGCGTGACAGACGGGTCGTACTCCCTGCGCGTCCCGCAGGGCGACGTCGTCCTCGGTGTGGTGTCGGAGGGACGCGCCGTCTTCGATCAGGGGGGCCCGCAGGTCGGCGAGGTCGTGTCTGTGGGGCCCGACGGGTTCGTGCGCGACGTGGTGCTCGAGCGCTCCGCCCTCGTCTCCGGGCGCGTCACCGCGCCGACCGGCGTGGACATCACCGGGCAGCGGGTCGTCGTCGCCGTCTACCCGGCGGCCGGAGCCGGAGCCGCGGTCGCCGCCGCCAACGTCGTGACGGACGCCGGTACGTTCGCCGTCGGAGGGCTGCCGGCGGGCGAGTATCGCGTCGCCTTCGTATCGTCGGTCGCGGGCGCGGTCTCGGAGTGGTGGCAGGACGCACCTCGATTCGAGAAGGCGCGGCCGCTCGTGCTGGCTGCAGGGGAGGCGCGGCCGGGGATCGATGCCGCACTCGAGGCGCTGCACCGCATGGAGACCTCGGTGCCCACGATCAGCGGTACGCCCGTCGTCGGACAGACCCTTCGAGCGCTTCCGGGGGCCTGGACCGCGGGTGCCGCGCTCAGCTACCAGTGGTACGCGAACGGAAAGGCGATCGCCAAGGCGACGGCCTCCTCCCTCGCGCTGACGACGGCGCACGCGGGGACGCGCATCACCGTCAGGGTGACCGGGAAGAAGGCCGCCTTCGCGTCGGCGACGGTCGCCTCGGCCGCGACGGCCGCCGTGCTCCGCCCGCTCGTCGCCCCGACACCGTCGATCACCGGCACGCCCACCGTCGGGCAGACCCTCAAGGTCAGGACCGGAACCTGGACGGCGGGAACACGGCTGACGTATCAGTGGTACATCAACGGTGCCGCTGTCGCACGAGCCACCGCGGCCTCGTTCACGCTTCCGTCGTCGGCGGCCGTGAAGACGGTGACCGTCGTCGTCTCCGGGACCAAAGCCGGGTACGCCGCCGCATCGCGGCGCTCGAAGCCGACGGCCGCGGTGAAGGGGATCCTGTCCGCACCGACGCCTCGGATCACCGGATCCGCGATTGTGGGCTCCCGCCTCACGGCCGTGCCGTACACCTGGACGAGCGGCACCCGGCTGAGCTACCAGTGGTACATGAACGGGCGGGCGATCTCCCGTGCGACCGGCTCGACACTCGTCGTCACCCCGGCGATGGTGAAGGCGAGGATCACGGTCCGGGTCACCGGCACGAAGAGCGGCTACATCTCCGCCGCGCGCACATCGGCTCGGACGGCCGCCGTCGTCTATCCGGGGCGCACCACGCCGATCTCGACCTGGAACTGCCCCGCGTGGGCTCCCATCAAGGGCAACGCGCAGTCGATGATCTATCACGTGCGGAGCGGGGCGTACTACGCGAAGACGAAGCCGGAGGCGTGCTTCTCCACGGAGAGCGCCGCCGTCAAGGCCGGCTACCGCAAGTCGAAGCGCTAGGCGACCTTCTCCCGCCGAGACCCCGGTTTCGCGCCCACACCCCGGCGTAGACGCGCGAGCACCCCGGGGTCTCGACGCGAACCCGGGGTGTCAGGGGCGCGTGAGGCGGGCGAGGGCGTCGACGAAGGCGTCCACGTCGGACTCCTCGGTGTCGAAGCCGCACATCCAGCGCACCTCGCGGCGCGCCGCGTCCCAGTCGTAGAAGCGGAACACGTCGCGGAGCTGATCGGCGACGCCCTCCGGCAGAGTCGCGAACACGCCGTTCGCCTGCGTCGGCTGCGTGAACTCCACTCCGACGATCGACCCGTCGGCGAGACCGTCCTCGATCCGCCCGCGGAGCCGGGCCGCCATGGCGTTGGCGTGCCGGGCGTTGCGCAGCCACAGGTCGCCGTCGAGCAGGGCGATGAGCTGCGCCGAGACGAACCGCATCTTCGACGAGAGCTGCATGTTGAACTTGCGCGCGTAGTTGAGGCCGACGGCGGCCTCCGGGTTCAGCACGACGATGGCCTCGCCGAGCATCGCGCCGTTCTTCGTGCCGCCGAAGGTCAGCACGTCCACCCCGGCGTCGGTCGTGAACGCCCGCAGCGGGAGGTCGAGGGCGGCGGCCGCGTTCGACAGGCGCGCGCCGTCGACGTGGAGCTTCATGCCGCGCGCATGGACGTGATCGGCGATCGTGCGGATCTCCTCCGCCGTGTACAGCGTGCCGAGCTCGGTGGACTGCGTGATCGAGACCACCAGCGGCTGCGCGCGGTGCTCGTCGCCCCAGCCCCAGGCCTCGCGGTCGATGAGGTCGGGGGTGAGCTTGCCGTCATCGGTGGGGACGGTGAGGAGCTTGAAGCCGCCGATCTTCTCGGGCGCTCCGCCTTCGTCGACGTTGATGTGGGCGGTCGAGGCCGCGATCACGGCACCCCAGCGCGGCAGCATCGACTGCAGGCCGGTGACGTTCGCCCCGGTGCCGTTGAACACCGGGTACGCCGCGGCGGTGTCGCCGAAGTGCGCCTGGAACACCTCCTGCAGGCGGGCGGTGTAGGCGTCCTCGCCGTAGGCCACCTGGTGGCCCCCGTTCGCGGCCGCGAGGGCCGCCAGGACCTCGGGGTGGATGCCGGAGTAGTTGTCACTGGCGAAGCCCCGGATGGCGGGGTCGTGCGGGATGCTCACCGGACAAGCCTAATCGCCTTCCCCTACCGGATGTCGGAAGCCCGCTCTACCCTCGAACCCATGGAGCGCAGCGCGGCGAAGACCGCTTTCGCGAACGTCCTCGTCAACACGTTGATCGCCAACGTCACGACGAGCTTCCTGTGGTTCGCCCTCACGTTCTGGGTCTACATCGAGACCCGGTCCGTGCTGGCCACGGGCATCATCGGTGGTGCGTACATGCTGTTCGTCGCGTTCTTCGCGATGATGTTCGGCACCATCGTCGACCGGCACCGCAAGCACCGCGTCATGCTGCTGTCGAGCGTCATCTCCGCGGCGGCATTCCTCGTCGCAGGCGTGCTCTACCTCTGGCAGCCCGAGGCCTCCCTGCTCGACCTCGGCGGACCGTGGTTCTGGCTCTTCTCCGGCGTCATCCTGTTCGGCGGGGTGATCGAGCAGCTCCGCAACATCGCGCTGTCCACGACGGTGACGCTGCTGGTGCCGGAGGAGAAACGGGCCAACGCCAACGGTCTCGTCGGCACCGTGCAGGGGATCGCGTTCCTCGTCACGAGCGTCTTCTCCGGCCTGTCGATCGGCTTCCTCGGCATGGGGTGGACGCTGGGAATCGCGATCGCGGCGATGGCCCTCACCTTCGCGCACCTGCTGTTCATCCGGATCCCGGAGGCGGAGCCCGAGGTCGATCCGGAGGCGAAGAGCGCCGTGGACTTCCGCGGCAGCGTCCAGGCGATTCGCCAGGCGCCCGGACTGTTCGCGCTCATCGTCTTCTCGACCTTCAACAACCTCATCGGCGGCGTCTACATGGCGCTCATGGATCCGTACGGACTCACGCTGTTCGACGCGCAGATGTGGGGGTTCGCCCTGGCCTTCGCCTCGACAGGTTTCCTCATCGGCGGGGGACTGGTGGCCAAGTTCGGCCTCGGGAGGAAGCCCGTCCGCACGATGCTCCTCGTCGTGATCGCGATGGGGCTCCTCGGCGCGATCTTCATGCTGCGCGAGTGGTGGCCGCTGTACGTCCTCGGCATGTGGGTGTACATGGCGCTCGTGCCTCCCGTCGAGGCCGCGGAGCAGACCGTGATCCAGAAGGTCGTGCCGTTCGCGCGCCAGGGACGGGTGTTCGGTACTGCGGCCGCGATGGAAGCGGCGGCGGCTCCGATCACCGCCTTCCTCATCGCCCCGATCGCCGAGTTCCTCGTGATCCCGTACATGGACAGCGCGCAGGGGCAGCGGCAGTGGGGGTGGCTCCTCGGCGAAGGCGAGGCGCGGGGCATCGCACTGATCTGCCTCTTCGCGGGGCTGATCATGGTGGTCGCCGCGAGCCTGGCCTTCTTCACCCGGTCGTACCGCACCCTCACCGAGCTGTACGCCACCGCCCCGGATCCGGCACCGGAGGAGGCGCAGGCTCAGGATTCCGCCGTCGACGACGCGGAAGGGGCGAAGGACAGGCCGGACACGCATCGCGACGCCCCGCCGATCGTCCCCGGGATACCGCCCGAGTCCCGGTGACGGCGCGGACCGGGACTCAGCCCAGGTCGAGCACGCGGTCGTTGAGGTCGGCGGCGCTGGTGTCCCAGAGCCCGACGAGACGCGCGGCGAGGGCATCGGGATCGAGCGCCTTGGCGCGGAACACGACGGCAGCGGCGCGCAGCGGTTCGTCGGCTTCGCGGGCGATCTTGGCGTACCCCTGGGCGACGGCACGGGTCCAGGCTTCGCTCGCCGCCTTGACCGCTGCGTAGTTCGCTCCGCCGGCGAGGGGCCGTGCGACGGCGGTGGACGACACGATCGCGAACCGTCCGGCGGCCGAGGCGCGGAGACGGCCGTCGAAGGCCCGGCTCGTCGCCCGCACCGCTTCCAGCGCCGGGAGCAGCGCCGCGAAGTCCTCGTCGGTCTGCCCGGCGAGTCCGCCTCCACCTCGCCAGCCGCCCACGAGGGGCACGACCGCATCGACCGTCTCGAGCCGCCCGGCGAGCGCCGTCATGTCGGCGAGGGAGGTCGCGTCGGCGACCGCCGTCTCGGCGCCCGCCTCGGCCAGGGCGCGTAGTCGCTCGGACGTACGGCCGGTGGCGACCACCCGGGCGCCGGCATCGCGCAAGGCCCTCGTCGCGGCCAGTCCCGCTGCGCTCGTGGCCCCCGCCAGCACGACCACGCGGCCCTGCGCTTCCCGGCTCGTCGGCGTCGTCATGCGGTGTCCTCTCGGTCGGAGATGCCTCTGCGGCCGGACCCGGGATCCGGGTCTCCGGCCGCAGAGGTGGTGCGCCCCAGCGTCACAACGGAGCGGTGCGGATCAGTCGTCCGTGCCGCGGATGCCGACCGTCGACTCGATGACCGGCTTCATCTTCTTGTCGAGCGTCTCGAAGAACATCGACAGCGGGAACTCGTCGTCCAGGACCGCGTCCGTGTAGCCCTTCGGTGCCCCGGCGAGGATCTCGTCCGACAGTCCGCGGGCCCACTGCGACGCGGGGTGCGGCGTCAGCGTGCTGCGGACCAGCTCGTAGGCGGCGAGCCAGTGCGCGACCTTGGGGCGGTCGATCGAGTGCCAGTACAGGTCGTCGATCGCGTCACCGAGCGCCACGACGGCGTCCGGCACGTTCTCCCAGTCGAAGGCGAGCGCCGTGTCGGTCCAGTGCAGCACGCCGCGCTGGTGCAGCCACGCGAACAGGAGCTGGCCGCCCACCGCGTCGTAGTTGCGCACGCGCGTGCCGGTGATGGCGAAGCGGAAGATGCGGTCGAAGATCACGGCGTACTGCACGAGGTGCGCGTACTCGTGCATCTCCCGCTCGGTCTCCGTGAGCTCTTCGCCCGCGGCGACCCGGGCATCCAGCGCCCGCTCGATCTTCACCGACTCACGGAACGCCGTCATGTCGCAGCGCATCTCTTCCAGCGAGTAGAGGAAGAACGGCATCCGCTGCTTGATCATGAACGGGTCGAAGGGCAGGTCTCCGCGCATGTGGGTGCGGTCGTGGATGATGTCCCACATCACGAAGGTCTTCTCGGCGACCTCCTGGTCCTCCAGCATCGCCGCCGCGCGCTCGGGGAGGTCGAGGTTGGTGATCTCCGAGGCCGCACGGACCACGCGGCGGTAGCGGGCGGCCTCGCGGTCCTGGAAGATCGCGCCCCAGGTGAACGTCGGGATCTCGCGCATGGCGACGGTCTCCGGGAAGAGCACGGCGGAGTTCGTGTCGTAGCCGGGCGTGAAGTCCACGAGCCGAAGCGAGACGAAGAGCTTGTTGCCGTAGTCGCCGGCCTCGAGCGCGGCGATGAACTCCGGCCAGATGGTCTCGACGATGAGCGCCTCGACCAGGCGGTCGCTCGAGCCGTTCTGGGTGTACATCGGGAAGACCACGAGGTGGCGGATGCCGTCGACGCGATGCTGCTGCGGCTGGAAGCCCACGAGCGAGTCGAGGAAGTCCGGCACGCCGAAGCCCTCGGCCGCCCAGCGCTCGAAGTCGGCGATGGAGGCGGAGAGGTACTCCGCGTCGTGGGGGAAGGCGGGGGCGAGGGCCCGGATCGCGGCGGTGATCTCCCCGACGAGCGCGGTCGCCTGGTCCAGGGTCGCCGAGCTCGTCGAAGCGCCAGGGATCGAGCCGTCCTTGATCTGCAGCTCGCGGATGGCGATCGCCGCCTGCTTGAGCTGCGCCCAGGCGGCGGAGTTCTCGACGATCGACGCATCCTCGACGACCTCGGGTTCGCCGATGATGGCCTGAACAGCGGAACTGTTGGCGGAAACGAGGGACATCGGAACCTCCGATCGCAGTGAAAAACGGAAAGATTCCGGTTATAACGGAATCCTGACGATAATCTTACAGCCATGGATGATTCTGTCGACCGTGCGATCCTGGCGACCATCTCCCGTGACGGGAGGGCGACGCTGTCCCAGCTCTCCGAGGCCGTCGGGCTGTCCGTGTCGGCGGTGCAGTCCCGGTTGCGGCGACTCGAGACCCGCGGCGTCATCACCGGCTACCGGGCGATCCTGGACCCGGAGCAGGCGGGGACTCCGCTGTCCGCCTTCATCGAGATCACGCCGCTCGATCCGGCCCAGCCCGACAACGCCCCCGAGCTCCTGGAGCACCTCGACGCGATCGAGGCGTGTCACTCTATCGCCGGGGACGCGAGCTACATGCTGTTCGTCCGCGTGCCGACGCCGCGCGACCTGGAACAGCTCGTCCGCGATGTCCGGCTCGCGGCGAACGTGAGCACGCGCACGACCGTCGTGCTTCAGACGTACTACGAGCACCGGCCCATCATCCCCGTCGCGTCCGCCGAGTAGGCCGGGCGACGTGGGATCATCATCCAGACGTTCCTCGACGGGGACGGAGAGCGGAGAGAACCATGTCCTTCCAGGCGTACCTCGACAAGGTCGAGACCCAGACCGGCCTCACGCCGCGGCAGTTCATCGCCCTCGCCCACGAGCAGGGGTTCGACGAGAACACGAAGTCCACCGTCGTCCTCAACTGGCTCAAGCAGGAGTACGGCCTCGGTCACGGCCACGCGCAGGCCATGGTCCACGTCATCCTCAAGGGGTCGAAGATCAGCGACAAACACGTCGGCACGACCGGGGCGCACGCCGACAAGACCGACGAGCTCTGGCTCGACGGCAAGGACAGCAACCCGCACCGCTGAGCTCGCCGCCTCGCCGCGACGACTAGGATTCCGTGGGTGGCAGCATCCTCCCAGCGCAAGAAGAAGTCCGGTCGGCGCACCCCGCCGCGCACCAGCGGAAACCCGGCCAAGCGGCCGGTCGTCGAAGCGGGTCCGGTGACGATCGGCGACTGGATCGGTGCGGCGCGTCTGCGCACGCTGCCCCTCGCGATCGCCCCCGTCGTCATCGGTACGGGAGCCGCACGCAGCACGGGTCCGGAGTTCCACTGGGTGATCGCGCTCGCGTGCCTCGCTGTGGCGGTCCTGCTGCAGATCGGCGTGAACTTCACCAATGACTACAGCGACGGCATCCGCGGCACCGACGCCCATCGGGTCGGCCCGGCGCGGCTCACGGCCTCCGGCCGCGTGAAGCCGCGCACGGTGCTCGTCATCGGCCTCGTCTTCTTCGCGCTCGCCGCAGCGGTCGGGATCGCGATCGTCGTCCGCACCGGACAGTGGTGGATGCTCGCGGTCGGTGCGGCCTGCATCGTCGCGGCCTGGTTCTACACCGGCGGCAAGAGGCCCTACGGGTACTACGGCCTCGGCGAGGTCTTCGTCTTCGTGTTCTTCGGGCTTGTGGCCACCCTGGGCACCACGTGGGTGCAGGTCTTCATGCTCCCGCAGCAGGCCTGGCTCGGAGCGATCGCCGCCGGCCTGTTCGCCTGCGCGGTGCTGCTGGCCAACAACCTCCGCGACATCGATCAGGACCGCGAGGTCGGCAAGCGCACCCTGACGGTCCTCATCGGCCGCCGCGCCACGCAGGTCCTCTTCACGCTCTTCGTGCTCGTGCCGTTCGGCATCGCCGTGTTCCTCGCGCTGCTGTTCCCGATCGCCTGGATCTCCCTGCTCGCGCTGCTGGCCGGGCTTCCCGCGATAGTGATCGTCTGGACCTACCGTCAACCGCGGGAACTGGTCATCGCCCTCGCGCTGACGTCGCTCACCTCGCTGCTCTACGCCGGCGCCCTGTTCTGGGCCTTCGCCGGCTGACTCCGCTCCCCGTCTCCCGTCGGGCACAACTTCGGAGCTCGCGACCGACACGCCGTCGTCCTGGCCCTCTCCCCGGCGCGTTTTGCGGTCGCTCCGAAGTCGTGCGCGGTGAGACCTGCACAGGGGGCCGAGATGTCGGTCGAACCTATGGCTTAGCCGAGAGTTTTGAGACCGAGTCCAACAATGGAGACGCGGACAGGGCCGGTCACGACTTCGGAGACGGTGGACGACACGCCGCGTTGATGACCGCGCGGGCGGCGTGCCGCGGCGGATCTCCGAAGTTGTGCGCGGGTGCGCGACGGAAGAGGGCGTCAGGGGCGCTCGTCGGGGGAGCGGTCGACGAGCTCGTCTTCGGCGTCGGCGTCGGCCTGCTGTCCGGAGACCTTGCCCTGCCGGCGCTCGTGCAAGCGGGCGGAGGCGTCCGAGAGCGGGGTGCGCAGGAAGAGCATCGAGATGCTCGCGCCGATGAGGGCGGCGAAGATCGCGGCGAGCCACCAGAACTCGCGGAAGATCGGGAAGAAGAACCACAGGATGGCCAGCGGGACGAGGAACGCCAGCAGGCGCAGCACGGTGTAGACGAGGAGGGGGGCGGGCTTCTTCACCCCCTCAGTCTACGTTCGCGGTCCCGTGGCCCCGCCGGGAACCCGGAGCCCGAGGCTGACGAAGGGGATGCCCCGCACCACGCGCCGCCACGGATGCTCACCCAGCGTCCACAGCAGCTCGTCGTCGGGGTCGAGGGCCAGATCCTCGCAGCCGACGGGCAGAGCCATCGGGTGCCGGGTGAGTGCATCGTGGCGGCCGGACCACAGCACCCCGGGCCGGAGGTGATCGGACTGTGAGACGAGGTAGCGGTCACCCCACCGCACGGCTCCCTGCATGTGCCGGATGCCCGGAGTGAAGTGCTCGAGTTCGAGGAAGCCCTCGTGGGGGCCATGGGGAATGGTGAACTCGCCGACCGCTCCCGTCTCCTGGCCGCGGTATTCGCCGATGAGCACGCGGGGGAGCGGGGTCCCGTCCGCGTCGAACACCCGACCGAGGAAGGAGCATCGGAGGGCGACGGGGTGGCGGCGGGTCCTGACCGCGACCACGGCCGTCCGCCGGTCGCGGCGCCGTCGACCGCCGCGCACCCGCTGGGCATCGGTGCCGTGCACCCGCCGGAGCGCACCGAGGTCGAACTCCCAGATGCCCTGCCCGGTGGCGGCCGCGAACAGGCGGTCGCCGAACCAGGCGAGTCCTCCCGCATGGATCGGTGCGGGCTGCAGGACGCCGTCGTCGTCGGCGACGGCCAGCACGATGTCGAGGCGGCGGGTGCGTTCGCGATCCACGAGGGTCACGCGCGAGGCGAGGTGGCGCCCCGACGGGTCCTGGCGGAACCAGCTCACCGCGAGAGCGCGTCGTCCGCGGCGCTCGCCGACGTCGATGCCCTGGGGGTACCAGCGCTGGGTCCACGACCGTGCCGTGAGCCAGCGCAGCTCGATGCCTCCGACGCGCTGGCGCCGCCACATCGGGCGCCATATCGTGCTCCAGGGCCACCGCATCCGTCCATCGTCGCCGATCCGGAGGCTCGGCGCGAATTTTCACGGATTGACCTAGGCCGATTCGCGCGATCGAACAGACGGTTGTATCGTGTTACGTGTTGAGTGCTGATCTTCATGGAGTCGCTCTCGACGACGCCTCGCGGTTCGCTGGTGGGGGCCAGTACCGCCGCGAGGTGGCCGTCGCCTCACGGTGACGGTTCACCGGGTGTTCGCATCCGGCAGTGCAACGCACTGGGGGTGTGGCTCGTTCGGGTGCGGGCCACACCTCAGCGTTCACCTCGCGCGTCACCGGACGTTCACCGCACGGTCGCTCTCCGGCCACCGTCGCCTGCCACGATGACGAGCCCATCGCCCACTCCGGGAGCTCCGTGCGCACGCCCCTCGTCACCGTCATCCTGCCTGCGAAGGACGCCGGCCCGTACATCGGCACCACCCTCGAGACGCTCACCCGGCAGTTCGACGATCCCGCCGCTCTGAAGCTCGTGGCCATCGACGACGGCTCCCGCGACGAGACCGGCGCGCTCATGGCGCACTATGCGGAGCGGTTCCCGCACGCCCAGGTGCTGCGGAACGCCGAGCCGCGCGGGCTGGCGTCGGCACGCAACCAGGGGCTCGCGCACGTCGAGGGCGAGGCGTTCTGCTTCGTCGACGGGGACGACTGGATGCAGCCCCAGCGCCTCGCGGTCCTCGCCGCGCGCCTGCGAGAGCTCCGGTGCGAGTTCCTTCGGACGGATCATGTCACCGTCACCGGGATGCGGCGTGCGCTCGTCCGTGCTCCATATCCGTGGAGGGAGCGGGTCGTGCCACCCCGGGAGGCGATCCTTCCGGTCGATGAGCCGAGCATGGTGGACTACCCCTTCGCCTGGGCGGGACTCCTGCACCGCCGTGTGCTCGACCGTGGGCTCGCCGCGTTCCCCTCCGGCCTCTTCACGGCCGAGGACCGCCCATGGATCTGGCGCCTGCATCTGGACGCGGCCTCGTTCGCCGTGGTGGACGCCCCGGCGCTGCTCTACCGCCGAGGCGTCGAGACGTCGCTCACGCAGGTGCACGACCGCCGCCAGCTCGACTTCGCCCCCGCGCTGGCGGAGGTGATCGAGCTCGTCCGGAAAGACCGCGATGCCGACCGCTTCCTCCCGAAGGCCGTCTGGACCGCGCTCGCCCTCAGCGCGCATCACCTGGTGCGCTCGCGGCGCATGGCGCCACCCGTGCGTCGCGAGATGCGGAGGCGGATCCGCACACTGCTGCACGACCTCCCGGCGGCGGAGGTCGCCACGGTGCTCGCCCGGCTCGACGGTCCGCGACGTCGGGTGCTCGCGCGCAGCCTGCGCGGCGGAGGCCACGCGACATGACCCGCCTCTTCGCCCTGCACAGCGCCTACGGGCTCGCGACCGCGGCCGCCGCGATCGATGCGGGCCTGCTCGACGCGGGCTCCGGCGCGGGCGCTCACGCCCCGGAGCGGGTGCTCGTGCCGTTCACCTCGTCGCGGGTCCCGGAGACGGTCGTCGGCATCGACACGGATCCGGCGCTGCACTCCCTCCGCGGCCGGTTCCATCGTGTCGAGCCGTTGGCCGACGTGCTGGGACCCCTGCATCCGAGCGCCTGGGAACCCGCGGACGCCGACCTCCCGGTGCTGGGGCGGCTTCTCGCGCGAGCGTGGCGGCTCGACCCGCGGGAGATCGAGCTCCTCGTGCAGAGCCCCCAGGTCGCACCGGCCCGTACTCTCCTCTCCGTGTTCCCCGAGGCGCGGGTGACCATCGTCGGCGACGGCCTCATGACCTACGCGCCGATGCGGGTACGGCTGCCGCACGCGGTCACGGCGCGGATCGAACGGGTCGTGTACGCCGACGTGGTGCCCGGCGTCCGTCCGCTGGTGGCCTCTCCGCACGCGGCGGCGGTCCCGGTGCCTCCGGAGCCCTTCGCGGCGGCGCTGCAGGAGACGGGAGAGTCGTCGGAAGGGTCGACCGCTGCAGGACCGGCGACCGTGCTCGTGCTGGGACAGTACCTCGCGGCCCTCGGTCTGATGACCGCGACGGAGGAGGTCGCGCTCCAGCAGCGTCTGGTGGACCGGGCGGCGGAAGAGCTCCCGGAGCGGATCGTCTTCAAGCCCCATCCCGCAGCACCGCCGCAGCTCGCCCACGCCGTGCGCGCTCATGCGGAGAGTCGCGGTCTGGCGTTCGTGGAGGACCGCGGTCGTCTGGCTGCCGAACTCCTGGCGGAGCGCCTCGACGCGCGCGCCGTCGTGGCGACCTTCTCGACGGCTCTGCCCACGGTCCGCACCCTGTTCGGGCGGAGGATCGGCGCCGCGGGCGCGACGGAGCTGCTCCGCACCCTGACCCCGGTGGAGAACAGCAACCGCATCCCCCTGACGATCGTCGATGCGCTCACACGGACGCTCTCCCCCTATGCCGATCCGGATCGGTTGCAGCTCCTCGTGGACGCGGTGGGCTACACGATGCAACCGGAGATCGCGGGGCACCTTCGAGCCAGGGCGGAGGAGCTGCTGGACGGCCTCGACCGCGAGGAGCGTCGGCGGTACTTCGCATCGGAGCGGCTGACCGCGCTCGCCCTCCCCGGGGGGTCGGCGCCGCGGGGCGTGCGCCGCCTGCTGGCTCCGCGCGGCGGGGTGGGACGGATAGAGGAATGGCGGCTGACCGCTGTCGGCGCCCGACGCCGCGTGGGCCGCGCCTGGCGGGAGATCCGCGGACGATGAGGAGACATGACATGGACGAGCGCCTGCAGACGACGGTGGCGATCATCCCCGCGCGGGGCGGATCGAAGCAGATCCCGCGGAAGAACCTCGAGCGTGTGGGGGGCGTCCCCCTCGTCGCCAGAGCCGTGCACGCTGCGCGGGCGGCGGCGTGCTTCGACCTCGTGATCGTCTCGACCGACGACGACGAGATCGCCGTGGCGGCCGAGGAGGCGGGCGCGCGGGTGATCCGGCGGCCGGTCGAGCTCTCCGGAGACACCGCGACCTCGGAGGCGGCGATCCTCCATGCGCTCGATGAGCTGGAGCGCGAGGGTGAGCGGTTCGAGGTCGTCGCGTTCCTGCAGGCCACCTCGCCCTTCCTCCCGAGCGCCGCGTTGGCCGATGCCGTCGCCGAGGTGCAGCAGGGAGAGTCCGACAGCGTCTTCTCCGCCGTCGAGACCTACGGTTTCCTCTGGCGCCGGGGGGTCGACGGCACGGCCGAGGCGATCAACCACGAGGCCGGCCACCGCCCTCGCCGCCAGGACCGAGAGCCGCACTATCTGGAGACCGGAGCCTTCTACGTGTTCCGGGTCGACGGATTCCGCGCCCACCGCCACCGCTTCTTCGGGCGGATCGGGATCGCCCCCGTGTCCGAGGAGACCGCGATCGAGATCGACGATGCCGCGCAGCTTCAGGCCGCACGGGCCCTTGCCGTTCTGCATGAGAGCCCGGTGCGGATCCCCGTCCGCGCCGTGGTCACCGACTTCGACGGGGTGCATACCGACGACACGGCGATCATCGACGCGGATGGCGGAGAGCGGGTGCGGGTCAGCCGGGAGGACGGGATGGGCGTCTCGCTCCTGCGGCGGGCGGGGGTGCCGATGCTGATCCTTTCTACCGAGGTGAACCCCGTGGTGCGAGCCCGAGCCGACAAGCTCCGCGTCCCCGTCCTGCACGGGATCGCCGACAAGGAGGCCGCGCTGCGGCAGTGGGCGCAGGAGCAGGATGTGGCGCTCGCCGACGTCGCCTACCTCGGTAACGACGTCAACGACCTTCCCGCCATGCGGATCGTGGGCTGGCCGGTCGCCGTCGCGAACGCCCACCCGCTCGTCCGTGCGGAGGCGCGCGTCGTGCTGGGGAGGCGAGGCGGCGACGGGGCCGTGCGGGAGCTCGTCGAACGGGTGTTGTCGAGCTGACCGCCCCCGGTAACCGTCCGGTCGATCGGTGTTCACCCGCGGCCCGTACTCAGGAAGGACGGGGCGGTTGACCGTTCGACGACCGGAGGAATCATGACTGTCAGCATCGGATCGCACGTGATCGGCGGCGGCCGTCCCGCCTACGTCATCGCGGAGATCGGCCTCAACCACAACGGCGACGTCGACATCGCCAAGCGCCTCATCGACGTCGCGGCCCGAGCCGGCGCGGACGCGGTGAAGTTCCAGAAGCGCACGCCCGAGATCTCCACCCCGGAGCACATGCGCGACGTGCCGCGAGAGACGCCGTGGGGCACCATGAGCTACCTCGACTACCGGCGCCGAGTGGAGTTCGGCCGCGACGAATACGTCGAGATCGGCGACCACGCGACGATGCAGGGCCTGGACTGGTTCGCCTCGCCGTGGGACGTGCCGAGCGTCGCCTTCCTCGAAGACCTCAACGTCGTGGCGCACAAGGTCGCGTCGGCGAGTCTGACCGACACCGAGCTGCTCGTCGCGCTGCGCGAGACCGGGAAGCCGGTCATCCTCTCGACGGGCATGTCCACCATGGAGCAGATCGACCGCGCGCTGGACACGCTCGGCACCGACCGTGTCGTCCTCATGCACGCGACCTCGACCTATCCGCTCGAGCCCGAGGAGGCGAACCTGCGGGTGATCGCGACCCTGCGGGACCGCTATCCGGGGATCCCGGTCGGCTATTCGGGACACGAGCGCGGCCTGCAGATCTCCCTCGCCGCGGTCGCGATGGGAGCCGTCGCCGTGGAGCGCCACATCACCCTGGACCGGACGATGTGGGGTTCTGATCACGCCGCATCCCTGGAGCCCGGGGGCCTGGAACACCTGGTCCGCGACATCCGTGTCATCGAGAGCGCGGTGGGCGACGGCGTCAAGCGCGTCTTCGACAGCGAGCGGGCGCCGATGGCGAAGCTCCGCCGCGTGCCCGCATGACCGCCGGCGCCGGGATGCGCGTCGTCGCCATCGCGGACGCCGACTCGTTCGTGAAGTGGGCGGCATCGTTGCTGGGGGCCGTGCCCGACCTGCGATCGCAGCTCCTGCTGGTACGCACGCCGTTGACGGTGAGCGCCGCGCAGCAGGATGCGGCGCTGGCGGGCACCGGCTTCGGCGCCGCCGACGTCACGCGGCTCGACTTCGAGCGCGTGGCCGGATGGCTCGAAGTCCAGCGCCCGGACGTGGTGCTGCTCGCCGGGCGGGGACCGTTCGTCCGCCTCCTGGGCCGAGTCGTCGATGCATTGCGGCACCGTCCGGTGACCGTCTCGGGGCTCCCCGGCATGGCGATCCCCGCCCAGCGCGGGGCGCTCGACTACCGGCGACACACCGACCTGCTGATCGTGCACTCGCACCGCGAGCGCCGTGCCTTCGCCGAGCTCGGCGAGCGCATCGGGGTGCGGACGCCGCTCGCTCTGGCGACCCTGCCCTTCGCGCGGGGTCGCGAGCGGTGGAGTGGCAGCCGTCTCCGGGAGTCCGCGGCGGCCGGAGTGCTCTCCGGGGGTGCGGGCGGCATCGCTCTGGCGGAACGTCCTGTCGACGGAACACCCGCGGCGGTCCGTCCGCCCGGGGCGACGGACGTCGTCTTCGCCGCGCAGGCCCTCGTGCCCCGACGGCCGGAGGAGCGCGCAGCGATCGCCGCCATTCTCGTGCGCGCCGCGGAGGCCGATCCGTCGCGCCGGGTGGTCGTCAAGGTGCGGTCCCGGCCGGGGGAGGCCGAGACCCACCTCGACCGTGATCCGTACACCCGTCTCTTCACGGCGGGCCGCCCGGCGAACCTCGTGTTCTCGCACGCGCCGATGGCGACCGCGCTCGAGTCCGCCGCCGGTCTGGTCACGGTGAGCTCGACGGCGGCGGTCGAGGCGCTGGCCCACGGGGTCCCCGTGATCGCGCTCGACCGCTTCGGGGTGCACAAGAGTCTCCTCAACACGGTCTTCATCGGCAGCGGTCTGCTGGGCGGCGCGGGCGAGGTCGTCGCCGGCCGGTTCCGCCACCCGCACCCGTCCTGGCTCCGCGACAACTACTTCCACCCGGAGGTGGAGTCGGACTGGTGGGATCGGGTGCAGGAGCTCGTGGCGCTGCGTCGGGCCGGGGCCCTGCCGCATCGACGGGTGCCCGCGGCCCGGGGCGGGGCGCTGCACGAGGCCTGGCATCGCGCGAGCGTGCTCGGCCGCGCGGACCGCTCCCTCACCGGCCGCCTCGCGCTCGCCGCAGGCGTGCCTGCGA